>DATHFB010000344.1:0-4664 GCA_035318305.1 Steroidobacteraceae bacterium
TGGGCGATGAGCAAAGCGGCCAGATCCAGGAGATCGGCTACAACCTGTACATGGAATTATTGGAGCGTGCGGTCGCGGCGCTGAAATCCGGCAAGCAGCCCGATCTTGAACGGCCGTTGGATGCCGGGCCGGAGGTCGAACTGCATGTGCCGATGCTCATCCCCGAAGACTACGTGCCCGACGTGCATCTGCGGCTGATGCTGTATAAGCGCATTGCGAGCACGCCCTCACGCGAAGAGCTTGACGAGTTGAAAGTCGAAATCATCGACCGCTTCGGCCCGATACCGCTCTTTGCGCAATCCCTGTTCCGCGCGGCTTATCTTAAACTTCGCGCCGCTTCGCTCGGAATCCGCAAGATCGATGCCGGCGCCAGCAACGGCTACATCCTGTTCGAGGAGCAGAACAAGGTCGAACCGAAACGCGTGCTCAAGCTCATTCAAGGCAAGCCCAAGGAATACCGTCTCGACGGTCCGCTCAAGCTGCGCTTTGCCCACATCGCGCGTACCGAGGAGGCGCTCTTCACCCGTGTCGAGCAGTTGGTGGATCAGCTGGCGTAGCATCGCGCGTCGCGGAGTTGGGCGCCGCACCCAACCCCATGACGCGCCCGCCGCCCGGCTACTGGATCGCGCCCAGAAAATCACCCTTGCCGATTTCGACGCCGCTCTTGCGCAGCAGGGCGTAAACCATGCTGGTGTGGAAGTAGAAATTGGGCAGCACAAAATCGTTGACATAGCTCGACGCGGTAAATTTCCACGCGCCGTTCGGAAATTTGATCTCGATGGGCCGGCTCTCGTCGCCCGCGACCTTGGCCGCGGTAACCGTTTTCAAATAATCCAGCGTTTTCGCGATCCGCGCCTTGAGTTCCGGCAACGTGGTCTCGTTATCTTCGTGTTTGGGTATTTCAATTGCCGCCAGACGCCCCGCCGCTCCCTTGGCGGTATCGCACGCGATTTGCACCTGGCGGCTCAAGGGATGCATATCCGGGAACAAGCGCGTCTGCGCAAGCACAGCCGCGTCAATTTTTTTTGCCGCCGCATAGGCCGCGGCCTTATCGAGGATCGCGGACAAGTTGGTCAGTCCACGCGTCAATGCGGGAATGGAAAAATCATACAGGGACGTCGCCATCGAATATCTCCTAAGTCAGCCTAAGCAAACGGGGGCGTCACTGTAGCTAAAGATCACTCGTTTGAATAGCGAAGGCAGGAGTGCGCTAACATTGCAAATGCCATGCTGCCCTTCTCCGAAGCCTGCGAGCGAAACAAGGCGCCCATACTCGATGTGTTGCGGACGGCTTTTGCCGGGCGAACGCACGTGTTGGAGATCGGCAGCGGCACCGGCCAACACGCGGTGCACTTTGCGGCGCATTTGACGCACCTCACCTGGCATCCCACGGAGCAATTGGCGTACCTGGCCGATCTTGAAGCGCGGGTGAAACTCGAGGGCTCGCGCAATCTGCGTCCGCCCACCGTATTGGATGTCAATCAAAGCGTGTGGCCGCTGCGCGCGGTTGATGCGATTTTTACGGCCAATACCCTGCATATCATGTCCTGGGCGGAGGTGCGGGTGATGTATCGGGGGCTCGATGCCGTGCTGTCGCCGGGCGGCATCCTGTGTGTGTATGGTCCTTTTCGCTACAGCGGCCGCTACACCTCGAACAGCAATCAAGACTTCGATCGCATGCTGCAGGAGCGGGATCCCAAGTCGGGATTGCGCGATATCGATGACCTTACCGCGCTGGCGTCGCAGTACGGCCTGCGGCTACGCGCCGATCACGACTTGCCTGCCAACAATCGGTTGCTGGAGTTCATCAGAGACTAGGAGTTCATCAGGGACCAGGATTTCTCAGGGATCAGGCGCCTGTCCCGGCACTGCCAGAGTTCGCTGCAACGCCGTGAGCAACGCCCGCTGCTCCGGATTTCCCTCGTAACGTTCGCCGTTGATGAAGAACGTCGGCGTTGCCGACACCCCGCTGCGCATGGCGCCCATGAAGTCGCGCTTGACTCGCGGGCGATAGCGGCGCGCCTCCATATCGGCCTCGAATCGCGGCATGTCCAAATTCAACGCCAGTGCAAGCGTGTGCATCAGATCCGAACCCAGATCCGATTGATGGTCGTAGATGGCATCATGCATTTTCCAAAACTTGCCCTGCGCGCCGGCCGCCTCGGCCGCTTCCGCGGCATACTGCGCGTACGGGTGCACGTCGCTGAGCGGCATGTGGCGAAAGACGAAGCGCAGGCTCGCACCCATGGTTTTGACAATGGACTGAATCATGGGATGCACGTCTGCGCAGTAAGGACACTGATAGTCGCCATATTCAACCAAGGTGACCGGAGCATTTTCCGGACCCTGCGCATGGTCGCTCTTGCCGACAGCTACGGAAAGGCTCATCGAAGCATGGACTCGCAATCGGCGTCCTGCGCCTTGCCGCGGTCGACAAGCACCATTTTTGAATCGTGCGCCTGGATGCCGACCGACGGATGCGCCAAAGTGCCGCCAATCAGAATCGGCGAGCGCAATTGAAAAAACCGCACGCTTTTCGGATAGCCGCGCAATACAAAATCCAGAGTCTCGGTACCCAGATGGGCGGCCCCTTCACCGGCGATCAGGACGGGCTCGGTATCGAGGACCAAATTCGTGGCCGTGAGCGTACCGTCGTGGGCTTGAAAACTCGCGATGCCGCAACGCACCGGGACCTCTTGCTTGTTCTTGGCGAGCAACAGGCCCAGTCCGCGAAGATCGATGCCGGTAAGTTCTGCGAGCGACTCTCGAACCGTGCCGGTCGTCAGCGTAGCGGTGACTGTTCCCTCGGCGCTCGCCGCCGCCTCGTGCATGGATTTTCCGCGGCCCATGAGATTGAGTCGCAGTCCGAGCGGGCCCTCGATGGCAGGCGGACCCGTTCCTTTGCGCGCATATTGTCCCAGTTGCAGACCCGTGATTCTAACGTCCAAGTCAACCGCCGGAATTTCTTTTCGCGCATCGATTTTCAATTGCACATTCAGTTTGCCGTCCAGTACATCGGCCGACAAGGGCGTCACGGCAAGCCGGCCGCGATCGATCGTCATCTTCGCCGAGACCGTCTCCAAGATCACGCGCGCGACTTGCACGTGCCGGGCCCGGAATCTCACAGCGCCATCCATGCTGCGCAGTGCACTGGGATCCGGGGTTGCATTGGATAGCAGCATCGGCGGCGACGATCCGGTCTCGGGGTTGCGGCCGGCAGCGCGCGGCCCGAGGTCCGCGAGGCGCAGGGATTGAGAACTTAGGTCGGCGTCGACGTGCGATTGCCCATTCTTCAGTTCGATCGATGCGCTGCCGCGCAGATCGCTTTGTCCCGACGTCACCACAAGGTCGGTGAACGAGGAGGTGAAGCCGCGCCGTGCCAGCTTGCCGGAAATATGAAAGCTGCCGGTATCGATCAAGGTCGTGCCGGTCAAATAGTACACATCCTTCAGATCCGCGCCGTTTACTTCGAAAGTCACGTCGAAGTAATGCATATCGAAAGGCTCCAACAGAACGCCCTTGCCGGTGAGACGCGAGCCGCTGGAGCGCTCGGTGAACGTGAAGCCGTAGTGCTGATGCGGGCTTGCGTTTCGCAGCGAATCGCCGATGGCCTCGAAGCTCACCGGCCTGCCGTTCAATTGCCCCTTCCCTTCGAGGCGCAACGTCTGCCCGCCCTTCGGCCCTTGGACATCTTGCACGGAAACGATGCCGTCGAACTGCCGGTGTTTTTGGGCATCATCGAGAAGCACGTGAGCCTCTGTCAGGGAAAGCGCATGAATGATGGGCAAGCCCTGCGGAGTGCTGTAGTCCGGGTTATTCAACTGCCAGTTGGCGTGGCCCGCGGCGTCGCGAACCGCGTGCAGCGTAGCCGCCTCGATCGCAAGGCTGGCGATCTCGAGGTCGCGCCCCAAACGCGGCGTTTCAAAGACGACCGTCACCTTGCCAAGCTCTGCGGCGATGCCGGGAGGCGTCCAGGGAGGGTTGCCAATGGTGACGCGCTCGGCAACCAGCCTCGGGTTCAAGGACAACAGGCGAAGCCGCAGCGGCCCATCGACTCGAATTTGACGTTGCGTATCGGCGGCGAGGAATTTGACCAGTGCGCCCTGAAAATAGCCCGCATCCAAGGCAACCGCGAGCAGTAATGCCAGGACAATCAGGGCCAGAAGCGTCCACAGGAGCCATTTCAGCCCCCGACGCCATCCGGGAACCCCAGTTATAGCCTTAACTTCTGCATTCACGAGACAGTCCCAACATTTGGTGGCATAATGACACTGAAACGTAGATTCCGCGTGGCAAACGCGCGGGCAACCATGGCGAACCACAGGGGAAGGTTAACGACTATGAAGAAGATGCGTACACCTGTCGCGGCAGCGGCGTTGATTGCGGTCACGGCCTTAAGCTACACGGGCTTGAGCAGCGCGACGGCAACCGCGGCTGCTAAAGCTCCCACTGAGGTCGTGTTGCCCGTAACAGTCGATGACTTTCGTCTGCCCGACCAAAATCTCCATTCGCATGAATTGCGTCAACTCGGCGACGCCAGTGCGGTCGTGCTGATCACGCAGGCAAACAATTGCCCGGTCAGCCGCAACACCAGCGCCGCGGTGAAAGCATTGCAGGATGAGTACTCGGCGAAGGGCGTCGAAATTTTCATGTTGAACTCCACG
>DATHFB010000345.1:0-6374 GCA_035318305.1 Steroidobacteraceae bacterium
CTCAGAGGCGCTGCGCCGGCCGCGACGTGCGCGCGGCAGAGCTACGTACACACTGGCATCGCCCGGAGAACCGAGAGTCAGGAGGCCTCGCCTCGCAAGCCCCAGCAGGCCGGCCGGCACCGAGGCATCAGCCAGCGCGCGCCCGGGCGGTGAGAATTCAGCAATTACCTCTCCCCGATCCGTCACCAGCACACTCTCGCCCGAGCGCACTTGGCGAAGGTATTCGCTCAATCGGTTTTTCAGCTCGCGAATGCCTACCGTCTTCATAGGATTAAATGTAGCCTCATGAGGCTACAATGTCAAACTGCACCGAATCAGCTAGCCACTCGGTATGAAATAAAACCCATTGCGATCCACTTGCCGCGATTCCACCAATAGCCGTGACACCTCGATAGGCTTGCCATTGCATCTAGTGATCGCCTCTAAAGTAGCAAATCGCGGCGACACGATATCCTTGCCAGCATGTCGGTCCCACCAAGTGAATTGGTAGACCGCTGTCTCAGCCATTGGGTTCTGCTCCCTCGGTTTGACGCCCCTATGATGATACGGATTGTTCGTATCGATCTGAGGCCGCCAAAGGCTCCAACTAGGGAAAGCGTGGAGTAATCAGCGGAATCGATTGCGCTATGTTAAAGGTCAGAGCGAAGGCTCTATGTCGCCAACTCTTCAGGAAGCAGGCGATCGTACTCGCGTTTGACAACCGAATAACATTCGCAAGTGCGCTTCTCTAACCCGGGGCGGTCGAGCACCGTAATGTGGCCACGGGTGTAGCTGATCAAGCCGGCCTCTTGTAACTTGAGCGCGGCTTCCGTGACTCCCTCACGGCGAACTCCCAGCATGTTCGCAATTAAATCCTGTGTCATCGCGAGTTCATTGGTCCGCAGACGATCCAGACTCAGGAGGAGCCATCGGCATAGCTGTTGATCCAAGGAATGGTGGCGATTGCAAACAGCGGTTTGCGACATTTGCGTTATCAACGCTTGGGTGTAGCGCAACAACAGATGTAGCACGGGGCCGGCGCGGTTGAACTCATTTTTCATCCACTGTGCTTTCAGTCGTAAGCCGTGGCCGGCACTCTGGACCACCGCACGGCTCGGAGTCGATTCCCCTCCCATGAACAACGAGATGCCGATAATTCCTTCATTCCCGACCACGGCAATCTCAGCAGAGGCGCCATTTTCCATTACGTAAAGCAGCGAGACGATGGAAGTGATCGGAAAGTAGACGTGGGTTAGCGTGGCGCCGGGCTCGTACAGAACCTGGCCTAACGGCATTTCGACTTCTTGGAGTAGCGGTTCCCAGCGCTGCCACTCGGGATCTGGCAGTGCGGCCAATAGGGAGTTTTCCCTTTGTTCGGCGGAAATCGGCACTCCAGATTTCCTGCTTGAGCTGCTTTTGCGTCCTCACGCAGACTTGTACGCGCTGTTTCTGCGGAATGCAAATATCAACTTTTACATCGTTTAGGGAGCGTTAGTGGAAATGTCCCGTCCAAGTCACGGCTGTAACCCAAATGCCGATTCCAGAAATCGACGAGTAATGCGCCGGACAGATTCTGTCATCACGAGATCACTCACTATTTGCCATCTCGGAGGACTTATGTACGCACTAAAACGTTTTGCTCTGGCCGCCTCAGTTGCCGGAATGCTCTTCGCAGCGGCTGCCAACGCAGACGAAGTGTTCGATGACGGGCTCGATGACGAACCCGTATGCCCTTATGGCTACTATGACTTCGCTCCTTATGACTGCGCTCCTTACGGTTACTACGGCGCGGAGTGGTTTGCAGGCGGTATCTTCATTGGTACCGGCCCGTGGTTTCATGGCCCGCGACACTTTCGCGGTCACGTGAACAACCATTTCGATGTTCATCACGGATATAGCGGACCGCTGCCAAATCATGGCGATAGCCCTGACCCGTCGAAGAGTTTCGACCACATGGACCATTTCAGGGGAAATGAAATGCGAGACGGTCTCGGTCACTCGAGCGGATTCGGCCACGTAGGCGGCGGCTTCGGCCATGCAGGTGGGTTCGGTGGTCACGCAGGCGGCGGCGGAGGCCATCGCTGAGACTGCATCACAGCCGAAACAGCTTTTGAACGAGGTGACATCGACGGGCAACAGGCTCAAGGCACGCTGCTAGCCAGTACTGATGGGATTGAATCTGTAGGGAGGACGGTACATGTGGATCGTTGAACTTGCGCTGCGCCGGCCGTACACATTCATCGTGGTCGCACTCACGATCTTGATCATCGGTCCCTTGAGCCTGTTGCGTACGCCCACCGATATCTTTCCCAACATCGATATTCCGGTGCTGAGCATCGTCTGGTCGTTCAACGGTTTTTCCGCGGATGACATGGCGCACCGCATTACGTCGCCCGTCGAGCGCGCACTCACAACGGACGTGGACAATATCGAGCACATCGAGTCGCAGACCATGAACGGTGTCGCCGTGATCAAGGTGTTCTTTCACACCGGCGCGGACATCAATCGCGCGATCGCGGAGGCGGCGGCCAATTCCTCGTCGCTGTTGCGCAATCTGCCGCCCGGGACGCTGCCGCCGCTGATTCTCGCCTACAACGCATCCACGGTTCCGATTCTGCAGCTCGCTCTAACCAGCAAAACGCTGCCGGAGCAGGAGCTGTACGATTACGGCAATAACTTCATTCGCACCCAGCTGGCGACGGTCCAAGGTGCGGCCGTACCGTTGCCGTTCGGCGGCAAAGTGCGGCAGATCATGGTGGACATCGATTCAGCGGCCTTGCAGGCTCGCGGCCTATCGCCGCTCGACGTGGTCAATGCAGTCAATGCGCAGAACCTGATCCTGCCCGGCGGCACCGCCAAGATCGGCTCGCTGGAATACAACATCAACCTCAACGGCAGCACGCCTACGGTGCAGGCGCTCAACGACTTACCGGTGAGCACATCCAACGGTCGCGTCATCTATGTGCACGACGTGGCGCACGTCCGAGACGGCTATGCGCCGCAAACCAACATCGTACGCACCAACGGCACCCGCTCGGCGCTGCTGCAAATCGAAAAGAGCGGTAATGCGTCGACGCTGGCGATCATCGCCCAGGTCAAATCGATGCTGCCGCAGATTGCCGCGGGCCTGCCCAAGGCCCTGGGAATCCAACCGGTGTCCGACCAGTCGGTGTTCGTCAGCGCCGCCGTCAGCGGCGTGGTCCGTGAGGCCTTGATCGCCGCCGCCCTGACGGGCTTGATGATTCTGTTGTTCCTCGCGAACTGGCGCGCCACCTTGATCATTGCGGCCACCATCCCGCTCGCCATCCTCACCTCGCTGATTGCGCTGTCGGCGCTGGGACAGACCATCAACATCATGACCTTGGGCGGTCTTGCGCTGGCGGTCGGAATCTTGGTGGACGATGCCACCGTTGCCATCGAAAACATCAGCCATCATCTCGAGGCAGGCGCCGAAAAGCGCGAGGCCATCCTGCAGGCCTCCGCGGAGATCGCCGTGCCGACCCTGGTATCGACCTTGTCCATTTGCATCGTCTTCATTCCGATGTTCTTGTTGTCCGGGGTGGCGCGCTATCTATTCGTGCCCCTCGCCGAGGCGGTCGTGTTTGCCATGCTGGCGTCGTATTTCTTTTCGCGGACCTTGATTCCGACGTTGGCCATGTATCTGTTGCGCAGCACCGCGCAGCGCTCTGCCGGGCCCGGCTCGGCGCCCGGCCCCTTCATGCGTTTCCAGCGTCGGTTCGAGAGCGGCTTCGAGAGGTTTCGCGACTTCTACAAGGGATGGCTCGAGCGCGGATTGGCGCGGCCCCGCACCTTGGGTCTCGTATTTCTGTGTGTGTGCGCCGGCACCGCCGTGCTCGTGCCGTTTCTGGGTCAGGACTTCTTCCCCAGCGTCGACACGGGCGAGATTCGCCTGCACTTGCGCGCCAAGACCGGGACGCGCATCGAGGAGACCGCGCGCATCACGGACAACGTGGAGAAACGCATCCGATCGCTCATTCCGCAAGCCGAGCTCGCCGCCGTGCTCGACAACATCGGTCTGCCGGTGAGCGGCATCAACCTGACCTACGATTCCGCATCCCCGATCGGCGCGGCGGACGCCGACGTCTTGGTCACACTGACGCCTAAGCACCACCCTACTTCACAGTACGTGCAGAAGCTGCGCAGCGAGCTGACCACTGCTTTCCCCGGCGTCACCTTCGCCTTTTTGCCCGCGGACATCATCAGCCAGATCCTCAATTTCGGATTGCCCTCGCCCATCGACATTCAGATTGTGGGCGGCGATATGAACGGCAACCGAACGGTGGCGGCGCAGCTGGTGGCGCGGCTTCGCCAAGTGCAGGGCCTGGTCGACTTGCGCATCCAGCAGCCCGACGATGCCCCGGCCATCAATATCGATGTGGATCGCACCGAGGCAATCAAGGCCGGCTTCCAACAGCGCGCGGTCGCGCAAAACCTTCTGATTGCGCTGTCGGGAAGTTCACAGACCTCGCCCAATTTTTGGCTCAATCCCGACAACGGCGTGAGCTATCCGCTGATGACGATGACGCCGCAGTACTCGGTGAACTCTCTGCAGGCGCTGCGCAACATTCCGCTGGCCGATGGCAGCACCACCGCCGGTGCATCCCCGGTCGCGGGAGCCGCGACATCGCAGCTCCTGGGTTCAATCGGCACGCTTCAGCGCGGTTCGCAGGATGGGGTGATTTCTCACTACAACGTGCAGCCGGTGATAGACATCTTCGGTTCGGTACAGGGACGTGACTTGGGCGGCGTGGCGCACGATATCGCCGCCATCGTCAATCAGACCCGCGGCCACCTACCGGCAGGCTCGAGCATCGTGCTGCGCGGTCAAGTTCAAACCATGCAGTCCTCGTTCACGGGCCTGATGACCGGACTTGCCTTTGCGGTGCTGCTGGTCTACCTGCTCATGGTGATCAACTTTCAATCCTGGATTGACCCGCTGATCATCATCAGCGGGCTGCCGGCTGCCTTGGTCGGTATCGTCTGGATGCTGTTCATCACCGGCACGACAGTGAGTGTGCCGGCGCTGACCGGGACCATCATGTGCATCGGCATTGCGACTGCCAACAGCATCTTGGTCGTCAGCTTTGCGCGTAGTTCGCTGGCGCAGGGCATCGAGCCCGTGCGAGCGGCCTTCGAGGCAGGCATTGGCCGGTTCCGACCGGTGCTGATGACCGCTCTCGCCATGGTGATCGGCATGTTGCCGATGGCCTTAGGCTTGGGCGACGGCGGCGAGCAGAACGCTCCCTTGGGCCGTGCCGTGATCGGCGGCCTGCTGATCGGAACCCTGTCCACTTTATTGTTCGTGCCGGTCGTATTTTCGGCCGTGCATGAGTGGCTGAAGCGCCGCGAGGCGCGGAGCGTCTCGGCGCCCGCGTTTTCCACGAATTAATGGGAGCAAACATGAACCCCAGAGAACCTACTTCGACTAAGAAATCAAAATCGCGGTGGCTGCGCATGATGCCGCTCGCGCTCGTGCTGTTGGCGCTTGGTGTCGGAATCCTGCCGCGGCTCAAGGCCCACGCCGCCCTGCGCACGCAGACAGCAGCTTTTGTCACGCCCTTGGTTTCGGTGGTTCAACCGAAGGCGGCGCCGGCCGTGCAGCGCATCGAGTTGCCGGCCGACGTGCGGGCCTATCAGGAGACCTCGATTTACGCACGCACCAACGGCTACCTCGCGCACTGGTACAAGGACATCGGTTCACAGGTCCCGGCAGGCGAACTGCTGGCCGACATCGAGACCCCCGAAATCGATGCGCAGCTCGATCAGGCGCGCGCCGATGCCCACACGGCGCAGGTGCAGTACGACATTGCCAAGGTCACGGCCGATCGCTGGGTGGGACTGCTCAAGACCAACGCCGTCTCACGCGAAACCGCCGAACAGGACGTCGCCGCGATGAAGGGGCTGGCGGCCACGCTCACCGCCGCCCAGGCGAATGTCAAACGTCTGCAGAAACTGCAGTCCTACGAAAAGGTGAGCGCGCCGTTCGCCGGCGTGGTGACGGCGCGCAATATCGATGTCGGTGCGCTGATCGATTCGGGCAGCGCGGGCGGCTCGAAAATGGAGCTGTTTCATTTGGCGGAAACCGACAAGTTGCGGATTTTCATCGACGTGCCGCAAGACTATGCGCAGGACATGCAGCCCGGCGTGACGGCGACCCTGACTCTGCCGCAGTGGCCGAGTCGGGAGCTGCACGGCACCGTGGCGCGCACATCGGGCGCCATTGATCCCGTCAGCCGCACTCTGCGCATCGAGGTCGATGTCGACAACCACGACTCGGCCGTTCTGCCGGGCGCCTACGCACTGGTCGATCTGGACGTGACCGTGGCTCACCCACGCTTGTCAGTGCCTGTAAACACACTGCTATTTCGTCCGAA
>DATHFB010000346.1:0-5292 GCA_035318305.1 Steroidobacteraceae bacterium
AATGCGCCGGAGGGCTCGTAGCGATGCACCTTGCCGAATTCGGCAAAGCGCAGCGGCAGTTCTCGGTAACTGCGCAAACCCTGTTTGAACACCTGAATGTGCCCTGGGCAATTCATCGGCTTGATGGCAAAGGTGCGCTCATCCGGCTTCGTGGTCATGTACATGTTGTCGCCGAAAGTCTCGATATGACCGGACTTGACCCATAGCTCACGGTCCATGATTTCAGGCGTATTCACCTCGTGGAACCCGGCTGCGGTCTGCCGCTCGCGCATGTAGGCAATGAGCTGCTGGAAAAGCGCCCAACCCTTGGGATGCCAAAACACCGCGCCCGGCGCTTCTTCCTGCAAATGGAACAGATCCAGCTCCTTGCCGATGCGCCGATGATCGCGCTTCTCCGCCTCCTCCAGCCGGGTCAGATATTCCTTGAGCTGCTTCTCGTTGGCCCACGCGGTGCCGTAAATTCGCTGCAGCATTTCGTTGCGCGAATCGCCGCGCCAATAGGCGCCCGCAACCTTCATGAGCTTGAACGCCTTGAGTTTGCCGGTGCTCGGGACGTGTGGCCCGCGGCATAGATCCTCCCACGCGCCCTGCCCATACAGGCTGATGGATTCGCCCTGCGGGATGGCGGCGATGATCTCGGCCTTGTAGTGCTCGCCGATCTTTTTGAAATGCTCGATGGCCTCGTCCCGCGGCAGCACGCGCCGATGCACGGGTAGGTCCTTGGCGGAAATCTCAGCCATGCGCTTTTCGATCGCCGCCAAATCCTCGGTCGAGAATGGGCGCTTGTAGGCGAAATCGTAATAAAAGCCGTTCTCGATCACCGGGCCGATCGTGACCTGCGCTTCTGGAAACAGCTCCTGCACGGCATTGGCCAAGAGATGGGCGGTGGAGTGCCGGATGATCTCCAGCCCTTCCGGATCCTTGTCCGTCACGATGCTCAAAGTCGCGTCCCTGTCGATCGGCGCCGAGGTGTCGACCAAGGCGCCGTTGACCTTACCGGCAAGAGCAGCTTTCGCCAGTCCCGGGCCGATGCTGGCCGCCACTTCTGCCACGGAAACCGGGCGGTCGAAATGTTTTTGGCTACCGTCGGGAAGTGTAATCGCTGGCATAAAGACATCACAATCTAAGGGGCCGACACCCCTTAAATCCAAGGGATGGTGCGCGCTAGTGGGATCGAACCACTGACCCCCACCATGTCAAGGTGATGCTCTACCGCTGAGCTAAGCGCGCCCGAAGGGCGCGAAAGATACCGGATTCGCGGCCGCCAATAAAGCGAAACTCGCCGATTGCGCTAAAAATCACCCCTTCGGGGGCACGCCTAGCGGTTTTGCCACGTAGCGGAATTGGATTTCCCCGATTGTCACGATATCCCCGTCGTTCAAGACCTGCCGCGTGATCTTGCGGCCGTTCAAGATCACGCCATTGGTGCTGTTGAGATCTTCAATGATGGCCTCGCGCGTCCCCGCCAGAATCAGCGCGTGGTGGCGGCTCACCGACGTGGAGTCGACGTGCACCTCGCAACCGGGCGCCCGTCCAATGCGCGTGCGCCGGCCCAAAGTATGACTGATGCTTCGATCGCCATCGATTCTAATGAGCTCGGGTGCCCACTCCGGAACGGCGGCTGCGCCTATCCCAGTCGTGGGTGCCGATCCCAATCTTTCCATGCTGGTTTGGATCCTTCCCAAAACGTTGGCATTGTTGCTCTCACTGCGCTCCAGCCGCCGGATCAGGAATTCGCGCTCCTCGAGGGCCCCGCGGGTTCGCTCGAGTGCTGCCCGCAATTTGTCCGCCTCCTCGGTCAGCTCGGCGATGGCGGCGACTTTCAGCGCAAGCTCTTCTCGCAAGTGCTTCACTTCGCCGTCGATGGACTCGATCGGCCGCCGTGCCTCCTTTAAGTGCGCCATCAGCACGGTCATCTCCTGGTCGCGCGCCTCCGTGTCGGCCTCGAGTTCCGCAATCTTGGCCGCGTACTCAGACTGTATTTGCGCGATGCGCTGCGCGCCGCCACTGGAGGCCGCCTGCGCTTCCGCGAGCACTTGATCGCGAGCTGCAAGCTCGGCGGCCAGGCGAGCCTTCTCAGTCTCTGCCGAAGCGAGCCTGCCAATCCACTCAACACGCCGTTGTTCTGCTTGCTCGAGCTCCTTCGCCTGGTGAGCGGCGGCACTCGCCCGCGCTGCGGCGGCGATTTGCAATTTGTCGATCGTGACCCTGTGCGCGGCAATCGCGGCTTCCAGGCCCGCCACTTGTCCTTGGATCCGGTCGCGCTCGGCGGTCAGTGCTTCACGCCCCGCATCGGCAACCCCCGCCCGTGCATCCAAGTCGCGAAACAGATTCTGTTCGAAACCGCTGCGCCAGTCTCGTGTTCGCAGCAGTTCAAAATAGGAGCTCGCCTGGGCCTTTGACTCCGTCAACTCCGAGCGCGCCGCATTGATTTTGGTTTCGCCGCGCTTGAGTTGCGCGCTCAAGGCGTTCGCCTGCTCACGACTGGATTTGAGTTCCGCCGACGCCGTCTTCAGCCGGCCGCGAACCAGGAGCAACTCTTGTTCCAGTTGCACGCTGCCGTTCGCGCGTGCTTCGAGTGCCGGCAACACCCTGGCGTGCTCTGCCTGCAATGCGGAAAGCTGTGCGTCTCGCTCGCCCAAGGAGTGCAGCACTTGCACGATCGTGGCATCCCGGGCCGCCAGGGAATCACGCAACGTCCGGGCTTCGGCTTGGTAGCGCTCCGATTCACGCGACGCCTCTTCGGCGCGAGTTCGCGCGCCCTCGACCGAGCCGTCCTTCTCGGTCAGCGTCCTCTCCATTTCGCGCAAGCGGATTTGTTCGGATTCGAGAGTGGTTCGCACCATCGCCAAATCCCTTTCCGTAGCATTGGCGCGGGCGCCGGCTGCCGCTTCAGCATCCCGAGTACGCTCGTAGGAACGGGTCAACGCGTCGTATTCGGCGGTTTGCCGGGCAATGCGCTCCTCGACCGAGCGCACGCTCTCGGCAAGCGACGGTAAATCGATCGGCGAAGGCCGAACGAATTCGGCCGGTGCGCTATTGGCGGCCAGAGACGCGCCAGGCGCGCTGCCGACACGCTCCATTCGCACGGCATCGTCGGCAACATCCGGATCGTAGAAATCGCCCTCGAGGATCGGGAGCCTGTCGGTCTTGTCCAGATCTATCTCTTGCGGCTGACCGTTTTCCACTGCCATGTCCTCTACCCCGCCCGGCTGCTCGGCAGGCCAAATGCCGACGCTCGAAGCTTTTGAATTTGATCACGTACCCGCGCGGCTTGTTCGAACTCGAGGTTGCGGGCCAATTTGGTCATTTCTGCCTCGAGTTTCTTGATGCGCTTCACGGCCTGTTCAGGCGCCAGCACTGCAACGTCGCCGCCCGACCCGTAGCGCTCGTCTTCTTCTTGTACGTCGCGTGCGCCTTCCATGACATCGGCAACGGCTTTCACGATGCTGCGCGGCGTAATGCCGTGCTCCGTGTTGAATTGAATCTGCTTGTTGCGGCGCCGGTCTGTTTCAGCGATGGCGCGCTCGATCGAGCCCGTGCGCACATCCGCATACAGTATGGCCTTGCCCTGCAAGTTGCGCGCTGCGCGTCCGATGGTCTGGATCAGCGATCCCTCAGAACGCAAAAAGCCTTCCTTGTCCGCATCGAGAATGGCGACCAACGAGACCTCGGGCATGTCCAGGCCTTCGCGCAGCAAGTTGATGCCGACGATCACGTCGAATTTGCCCAAGCGCAGGTCGCGAATGATTTCCGATCGTTCGACGGTTTCGATATCCGCATGCAGGTAACGGACCCGAACCCCGTGCTCGCTCAAGTATTCGGTCAGGTCTTCCGCCATTCGCTTGGTGAGGGTCGTGACCAAAACCCGCTCATTGACCTGGGCGCGCAAGCGAATTTCCGACAATAAATCGTCGACCTGCGCACGCACCGGCCGAATCTCCACCGGCGGATCGATCAGCCCGGTGGGTCGCACCAGTTGCTCGATGATCTGCGCCGACACGCGCTTCTCATAGGCCGCCGGCGTAGCCGATATGTAGATCGCCTGCGGCGCCATGTGTTCGAATTCTTCAAATCGCAGCGGCCGATTGTCGAGCGCCGAGGGCAATCGAAACCCGTACTCGACCAGGGTTTCCTTGCGCGATCGATCGCCCTTGTACATCGCCCCGAGCTGCGGGATCGTCTGGTGACTTTCATCGATCACCAACAGCGCATCTTTGGGCAGGTAGTCGAACAGGCACGGCGGCGGCTCACCGGCGGCGCGACCCGACAAGTAGCGGGAATAATTCTCGATGCCGGCGCAATAGCCGACTTCATGCATCATTTCCAAGTCGAACAAAGTGCGTTGCTGCAGCCTCTGCGCCTCGACCAGCTTGCCCGCGGCATTGAGTTCGAGAAGCCGGGTGCGCAACTCATCGCGGATCTGATCGACTGCCGAGTGCACTCTTTCCTTCGGCGTCACGTAGTGCGACGAGGGGTAGACCGTGAGACGCGGCACCTTGCGCAGCAACTCGCCGGTGAGCGGATCGAAGAAGCTCAAACTCTCCACGCGATCATCGAAAAGCTCAACCCGCACCGCCTCGCGCTCCGATTCGGCGGGAAAGATGTCGATGACATCGCCCCGCACCCGGTACGTGCCCTGCTGCAGATCGATTTCATTGCGCGTGTATTGCATGTCGGCCAGGCGCCGCAGCAGTTTGCGTTGTTCGAGCATGTCGCCGCGCGACATGTGCAGCACCATGCTCAGGTAGGCGTTGGGATCACCCAATCCGTAAATGGCGGACACCGTCGCCACGATGATGGAGTCATGCCGCTCGAGCAACGCCTTGGTGGCGGACAAGCGCATTTGCTCGATGTGCTCATTGATCGAGGCGTCCTTCTCGATAAAGGTATCCGACGCCGGCACATAGGCCTCAGGCTGGTAGTAGTCATAGTACGAAACGAAATATTCAACCGAGTTCTTCGGGAAGAAGATCTTGAATTCGCCGTACAATTGCGCTGCCAAGGTCTTGTTATGCGCGAGCACCAGCGTAGGGCGCTGCACCTGCTGAATGACATTGGCAATCGTGAAGGTCTTGCCCGACCCCGTGACCCCCAGCAGAGTCTGGTGCGCAAGCCCGCTGCTAAGGCCGTCGACCAGCTTTTCGATCGCCTGTGGTTGGTCGCCTGCTGGCAGGTAGTCCGAGAAGAGTTCAAAACTCATTGCGCATATTCTCTCACGTTGCAGGCTTTCAGGGCATTCGCAGCCGTTGCGCAGTGCACCCGCCCGCGGTTTCGGCAGGCATGTGTCAC
>DATHFB010000347.1:0-4920 GCA_035318305.1 Steroidobacteraceae bacterium
GCCGCCCATACCGTCGTGCCGGAGTCGGTGGCGCTGCCGCTCAAGTATTACGGCAACAACACCTGCGCCACGCGCAACCTGCTGCAGGCTTGCATCGAAAACAGCGTCAAAAATTTCGTATTTTCTTCAACCGCGGCCGTCTATGGTGTGCCGCAGGACGGTTACGCCAGCGAAGAAACGCCAACCATTCCGATCAACGCCTACGGTACATCCAAACTCATGAGTGAATGGATGCTGCGGGACGTGGCGGCGGTGAATCCACTTCGCTACATCGCGCTGCGGTATTTCAATGTCGCCGGAGCGCATCCTCAAGGGCGCATCGGTCAAGCGACCCCGGGGGCTACTCTGCTCACGAAAGCTGCGTGCGAGGCTATGGTCGGTAAGCGCCCTCACGTGTCCGTATTCGGCAGCGACTATCCGACCCCCGACGGCACGGGGGTCCGAGACTATCTGCACATCGAGGACCTGGCTGCGGCCCACCTGAACGCCTTGAACTACCTGCGGGGTGGCGGCAAGTCGACCACGCTCAACGTGGGCTACGGCCACGGTTACTCGGTGCGCGAGGTTCTTCGCATGGTCGAGTCGGTAGCGGGTAAATCCTTGAATATTCGCGAGGAGCCGCGCCGAGCAGGGGATCCTGCCTACCTTGTTGCGCGCGCTGAACGCGTCCGCGCCGAACTTGGCTGGCAGCCGCGCTATGACGACCTGCAGGCCATTGTTTCCAGCGCTTTGGCCTGGGAGCGCAAACTGCTCGAGGAACCTTGGACCTGACTTTTAATTCCCCGTAACCTCCAAAGTCTCCGCCTTTACTTGGACCCGTAAAACCGCTAGGCTTTCCGGCTCTTTTCCCAGTTAAATCAGAAGATTACGCATGCGAATTACTATATTTGGCTCAGGTTACGTGGGCCTGGTCACGGGCGCCTGTCTCGCGGACGCGGGCAATCACGTTTTGTGTGTGGACGTCGACGAGCGCAAGACGGCCATGCTCCAGCGCGGCGAAGTGCCGATCCACGAGCCGGGATTGGAATCGCTGATCAGGCGCAGCGCCGATGCCGGGCGCCTGCGCTTCACCACCGATGCCAAAGAAGGCGTCGATCACGGGCTATTCCAGCTGATCGCCGTGGGTACCCCGCCGGACGAGGATGGGTCGGCAGACTTGCGCTACGTTTTGGCCGTGGCCCGCACGGTTGGCGAGCACATGACCGACTACAAAGTTGTGGTGACCAAGTCGACCGTACCGGTCGGAACGGCGGATAAGGTGCGTGCGGCGGTCCGGGAGTCGCTGGACAAGCGCCATGCGCGCGTGGAATTCGACATGGTGTCGAACCCGGAATTCTTGAAGGAGGGCGCGGCGATCGCCGATTTCATGAGGCCCGATCGGGTGGTCATCGGCACCGACAGCGACCGCGCGACAGAATTGCTGCGGTCCTTGTATGAACCCTTCACCCACAATCGCGACCGCATGATCGTCATGGATGTGCGATCGGCGGAGCTGACCAAGTATGCGGCTAACGCCATGCTGGCGACCCGGATCAGCTTCATGAATGAATTGGCGAATCTCGCGGAGCGCTTCGGCGCGGACATCGAGTCGGTGCGCATCGGCTTAGGCTCAGATCCGCGCATTGGCTACGCCTTTATCTATCCCGGCTTGGGCTATGGCGGTTCGTGTTTCCCCAAGGATGTGCAAGCCCTGCAGCGTTCGGCTCAAGAAGTGGGCTACGACGCCAGCATCTTGGCGGCGGTGGAAAGTGTCAACGAGCGCCAGAAGCAGATCCTGTTCAACAAGATCAAGGCGCACTTCGGCGAGCTTCGCGGCAAGACCGTCGCCATCTGGGGTCTTGCCTTCAAGCCCAATACCGACGACATGCGCGAGGCAGCCAGCCGCGTCCTGATGGAGTCGCTGTGGGCCGCCGGCGCCAAAGTCCACGCCTACGATCCGGTGGCCATGCCGGAGTGCCTGAGAATCTACGGCGATCGTGCCGACCTGGCGCTTTGTAAGACCAGTCACGATGCTCTGAAGGGCGCTGACGCGCTGGCCATCGTCACCGAATGGCGGGAGTTTCGCAGTCCGGATTTCGAGCACATCAAGGGCGCACTGAATACGCCGGTGATCTTCGACGGGCGCAATATCTATGATCCGGAACAAATGGCGCAGGCGGGCTTTAGCTACTATGCCATCGGCCGCGGGATGACCTTGAAGTGATTGAATCATGAGCAAAGTGATCCCGGTGATTCTCTCGGGAGGCGCGGGCACGCGGCTCTGGCCGCTGTCGCGGGAGATGTATCCGAAGCAGCTGCTCTCGCTCACCAGCAAACAGACCATGCTGCAAGACACCGCCATGAGACTGGCGGCGATCGCCGGTGCGCTCCCGCCCATCGTGGTGTGCAACGAAGCCCATCGCTTCACCGTTGCCGAACAGATTCGCGCCCTCGACATCCAGGCCTCGGCAATCTTGTTGGAGCCCTCGGGCCGCAATACCGCGCCTGCCGTCGCGCTCGCAGCGCTCCAGGCCTCGAGCATTGATCCTGACGCCACCTTGGTGGTGGCGCCGGCGGATCATGTGATTCGCGATGCGCGCAAGTTCCAGCAGGCCGCGGAGGTCGCGGTGGCGCTGGCGCAGCATGACAAGCTCATCACTTTCGGCATCGTCGCGCATGCCCCGGAAACCGGCTACGGCTACATTCGCCGCGGCGCGGGCGCGGGGCCCGCCTATCCGGTGGCTCAATTTGTCGAAAAGCCGCCGCTCGACTTGGCGCAGCAATATGTCGCGAGCGGCGATTATTACTGGAACAGCGGCATGTTCGTGTTCAAGGCAAGCCGGTATCTTGCGGAACTGAGCAGCCTGGCGCCGGATATTCTGTCGGCCTGCACGGCGGCATTCGAAGCGGCCAAGACCGATTTGGATTTTGTGCGCATCGACAAGGCGGAATTCATCAAGTGCCGCAGCGAGTCGATCGACTACGCCGTGATGGAGAAGACCAAGGATGCGCTGGTGTTGCCGCTGGATGTCGGCTGGAGCGACGTGGGGTCCTGGTCCTCGCTGTTCGACGTGCTTCCCGCGGACGAAGAGGGCAACGTGCTGCAGGGCGATGTCATGGTCCACGACACCCATGACTGCTACGTGCACTCGACCAGCCGCTTGGTGGCGGCCGTCGGCATGGAAGATCACATCATTGTCGAGACCAAGGATGCGATTTTGGTGGCGCCCAAGGATCGCGTGCAGGACGTGAAGGATCTGGTCGCCAAGATCAAGAAATCGGGCCGCACCGAGTCGGCGCTGCATCGTGAGGTTTTCAGGCCCTGGGGCAGCTACGACAGCGTCGATAGCGGCGAGCGCTTCCAGGTGAAGCGCCTGTCGGTGAAGCCGGGCGGTGTGCTGTCGCTGCAAATGCATCATCATCGCGCGGAGCATTGGATTGTGGTGCAGGGTGCGGCGCGGATCACGCGCAATGACGAGACCTTCTTGCTCGCGGAAAACGAATCCACGTTCATTCCCGTCGGCGCCACACATCGCATCGAAAATCCCGGCAAGGTGCCCCTGCACATCATCGAAGTGCAGTCCGGTTCCTATCTCGGCGAAGACGATATCGTGCGCTTCGAGGATAACTACGGCCGCAAGGGTACCAACACGTGAATTCGATCGCGTGTTTCAAGGCTTACGATTTACGCGGCCGCATTCCCAACGAACTGAACGACGATGTGGCCTATCGGGTCGCCCGCGGCTACGCCCAATTCCTGCAGCCCAAGCGCATCGTGGTGGGGCGCGACATCCGCCTGAGCAGCGCGGCCCTTACCGATGCGGTGTGCAAAGGACTGACCGACAGCGGCGTCGATGTATATGACATCGGCGTGTGCGGCACGGAAGGGGTCTATTTCGCGACCTTTGACGGCGGCTACGATGGCGGCATCATGATCACGGCGAGCCACAATCCGCCGGACTACAACGGCATGAAGTTCGTGCGGGAACAATCCAAGCCGATTAGCGGAGATAATGGGCTTGCCGAAATTCGCGGCTTTGCGGAGCGTGCCGCGTTCCCCGGCAGCAACCGTCCCGGTGTGCGCCACCGGATCGATACCACCGAAGCCTATGTCCGTCACCTTCTATCCTACGTCGACATAGCCACGTTAAAGCCGCTCAAAATAGTCGTGAATGCCGGCAACGGCGGCGCCGGGCTCGTTATCGACAAGCTTGAACCGCATCTGCCCTTCAAGTTCATCAAGGTTCATCATCAGCCTGACGGTCATTTCCCGAACGGCATCCCCAATCCCATGATCGAGGAGAACCGCAAGCCCACCGTGGAAGCGATCCGTGCGCACGGCGCCGATTTCGGCATTGCCTGGGACGGGGACTTCGACCGGTGCTTCTTGTTCGATGAGCAGGGCGGATTCATCGAGGGGTACTACATCGTGGGCCTGCTCGCCTCGATACTGCTGCGCGGTCAACCCGGCGGTAAAGTGGTGCACGATCCGCGCCTCACCTGGAACACGATTGAGATTGTGGAGGCCGGCGGCGGCGCAGCCGTGCTCTCCAAATCCGGCCATGCCTTTATAAAACAGCGCATGCGCGAGGTGGATGGCGTTTATGGCGGTGAAATGAGCGCCCACCATTATTTCCGCCGCTTCGCCTATTGCGACAGCGGCATGATCCCGTGGTTGGTGGTCGCGCAAATCCTGTCCGAGTCAGGACAAAAACTCTCCACCTTGGTGGGCGAGCGCATTGGCCTGTTTCCGGTCAGCGGCGAATTGAACTACCGCGTCCCCGACGCCAAGGCAGCCATCGCCGCGTTCGAGCAGCGCTACGCGCCGCAGGCCATCGCCCTGGATCGCACCGATGGGATCTCTTTCGAGTTTCCGGAATGGCGCTTCAACCTGCGCACCTCGAATACCGAACCGCTGATACGCCTCAATGTCGAGGCACG
>DATHFB010000348.1:0-6734 GCA_035318305.1 Steroidobacteraceae bacterium
CAGGGCCAGCGTCGGCGTGAGCGTTGCGCGCGGACGCTTGCCGGGCTCCAGCACATTGAAAGGATTCTCGGACGCATCGAGTACGAAACTCTGCATGCGCTGGCTCAGGCCGACGCCGGTGTGGCCCGCGATCACGGCGGGCGTCCAGCCACCGCTGGGGGTTACCGACACGGCCCAACCCTTGTCATCGGTGGCTTCGACGCTCGTCGTTCCCAGCCGAAACGTGCGGTCGTACTCGACCAGCGCCGTCGGGCTCCACTCCGATTTAGCTGACGGAGTTGCAGTGGGCATCTTGCTGTGCCACTTCTCCAGAATTGCCGTGAAGGGATTCTTGCCGCCTTGGTGCGGATACGGATCGCCGGGGCGGATGTCCGGATCATTGTGGTCGGATTGGATCAGCTTGGCGCGCTCCCGCGCATAGTCCTTCGACAGCAGTCCCCGAATGGGCGACTCCGGCGGGAAGTAGGGGTCGCCGTAATAGAAGTCGCGATCGGCGTAGGCAAGGTTCATGGCTTGATACAGCGTGTGGATGTAGCGGGCGCTGTCGTAGCCCATCGATTTCAGGTCGAAGTTCTCAAGAATGTTCAGAGCCTGGAGCATCACAGGGCTTTGCACCCAGGTGGTGAGTTTGTAGACCTCAATGCCCTTGTAGTTCGTGTGCACGGGCTCCTCAATGTGCACCTTCCACTTGGCTAGGTCCTCCATGGTGAACAAGCCACCCTGCTCGCGAGTACCGCGCACCAGCTCCTGTGCGATATCGCCCTTGTAGAAGCGGTCGTATGCGGCATATATCGCGGCCTTGCGGTCCTTGCCGCCTGCACGAGCTTTGTGCTCCGCTTCCACCAGTTTGCGCAAGGTCGCGGCGAGCTCCGGTTGATGAAAGATTTCGCCGGGCTGCGGACCCTCGCGCGCCTCGCCGGGGTGGATGAGGATGGTGCGCTTGGAGTACGGCCATTGCGCGATCTTGTCTTTGTATTTCTCGATGGTGTTGGACAGCTCCGCCTCCATCGGATAGCCGTCGGCCATCTGGATGGCAGGGCCCAGTACGTCGGCGAGGCTCATGGTGCCGTACTCTGCGAGCATGGTCATGAGACCGCCCGGCGTTCCGGGGGTGACGGCGGCGAGCGGGCCGAATTCGGGCGGATAGTTCATGCCTTTCTTGTGAAAGAATTCCGGAGTTGCACCCGTAGGCGCGACGCCGAGTGCGTTGATGCCGATGACTTTGCCGGTGTTCGGGTTGTAGATCAGCGCCTGGGTCTCGCCGCCCCAGGAAAGCGTATCCCACATGGTGGAGGTCGCGGCAATCATGGCGCATGCGGCATCCACCGCGTTACCGCCTTTCTGAAAGATCATTGCGCCGGCCGTCGCCGCCAGTGGCTTGCCGGTGACCGCCATCCAGTGCTGGGCGTGAAGGGCAGGCTTTTGAGTGCGTGCTTGAGCGGCTTGCATTGAACCTACCATGATCGCCGCAGTGCATAGAAACATTGTTAGCCGATCAGAGCCAATTCTCATTCTTAAAGTCCTTCTGAGCCACTGTGGGTGATACAAGAATACGTCAGACTTGACCATCGCGCACATCGGCGACTACGCCCAGGAACCCCAGACTGGCATTGCCGGCCTGGACGGATATGATGCCCGGCGGTGCTAGGCGTTTGAAACGCCCACCGGTATCGAGGAGATTCAGATGTCACCTTTACCGCGCGACGACATCATTACGTCTCGTCTGTCGCTGATAGCCATAACGCCTGCGATGTTGTTGTCCGAGAAGAATGGCGATGGCCGTCTGGGTGAGCTCATTCAATGTGTCTCCGCGTAATGGAAAAGTGCGGGATGGTCTTCGATGGCGAAGGCGAGGAAGCGGGGACAATACGCTATCGGCTACAACTGCGATGAGCCTGGGTTCGCGTCATTTCGGGCATTTTGAGGAACGCGCTGCGTCATGCACATTCTGTTAAATACCGTTGCTGCGCTAGTCATTGTCGCCGGATTGGTTGGCGCGATAGTGCCCGTATTGCCTGGCATCCCACTTATTTTTGCGGGGATCTGGCTAATCGCCGGTGTTGATGGTTATCGGCATATTGGGCTGGGATGGCTGCTCGGAATCGCTGCCGTCGGTGCAGTGGGATTGGTTGCGGACCTGCTTGCCGGCGCTTTGGGAGCGAAGCGAATGGGAGCGAGTTCGCAAGCGGTCTGGGGTGCACTCATCGGCACCGTGATTGGGCTGTTCTTCGGCATACCTGGATTACTACTCGGGCCATTCTTCGGCGCGGTACTCGGTGAGCTTTCTGCCGGCAATAGCGTTTTGCGTTCGACACACGCGGGGGTAAGTGTGTGGGTGGGCCTGATATTCGGCACGATTATCAAGCTAGTCTCGTCGCTGATGATGGTGGGGTTGTTTGGCGTTGGTTGGTGGCTGAACCGTGGCGGGTGATGCCGACGGTGTTTCCATACTGCAATATATCGTCTACGCCGATTCGCCCACTGGTGTCGACTGGGTGCCCACGGGCACAACGCACAGAACGACTCCGTCCAGCACCAGTGCGATGGCATACCGGCCGTTGACCTGCACCAGCATCGAGGAACTTCGTGCGCCGCGATGTCGCCCGACGGTGATTGCGGCAGGCTGCGCCCGGGCTGTGGTCAATTGCAGCATGTCCATCAAAAGCGCGGGATCGCGAGTCTCGATGGCCCGCCAACACAATCCCACATAAGATTCCTCGAATTCCGCAGGCGGAGCGGGGCGGCGCGTACGCGTTCTGGCTCGATGCAGGAATTGGCGGGACGCGGCTTCGCTTTTGCCGACGATGCGCGCGATCTCATCGTGATCAAATTCAAACACATCGCGCAGCAGAATGGCCGCGGCTTCCGCGGGGCTGACGCGGCTGAGCAGATGACGAAGTGCGGCCTCACATTCGGACCTGACTTCCATCAGGGGTTCCGACGACCCTTCGGACGGCAAACCGGCATCTGCGTGCTCCGATTCCAACTGTTTGCGGCGCAGCCGGTCGATGGCGATGTTCCGCAGCACGGTGTACAGCCACGCGGGCTGGAGTCCCAGCCGATCTGGAAATGCGGCCGAGGCGCGAACGTAGGTGTCCTGCACGGCGTCCTCGGCGTCCGCAGAAGCCAGCAGCCGGCGCGCGACGCTCAGTAATCTTTGTCGGTCAGTAGCCATAGGCAAACTGTGCCACAGACCAGGCAGTTTGGGGACACCTGTCACGAACCGGTGGCCTCGTTCGTTAGGTAAGACAAGGAGGAGAATTCATGGAAACCACCATACCCACAGGCCCGATTGATCCGAGAAGTGAATTCTTGGAGGAAAAGGCGTTCAAGTCCCGCACGGTGCTCCTCTTCGGCACCATTACGGATGCAACCGCGGCCGAAGCCGCCCGCCGATTGATTGCGCTGGATGCCGATTCGGCCGAAGCCATTGACGTGATCGTTTCCTCGCCCGGCGGCCATCTAGAATCGGGTGACACCATTCACGACCTGATTCGGTTCATCCGCGCCCCCGTGCGGATGATTGGCAGCGGGTGGGTGGGCAGCGCCGCGACCCACGTCTACTTGGCGGCGCCTCGCGAGCGCCGCTTCTGCCTGCCGAATACTCGATTCTTGATTCACCAGCCGAGCGGCGGCGTCGGCGGGAAGGCCAGCGATATCGCCATTCAGGCGCAGGAAATCTTGCGGGCGCGGCAGCGAATCGCCGAACTGATCGCGCGCGAGACGGGTAAACCTCTCGAAATGGTATTAGAGGACATCGAACGAGATCATTGGCTGTCCGCCCAAGAGGCAATCGACTACGGTCTTGTCGGCCGAATCGTCAAGGGACGCGAGGAACTGTAGCGTCGGGAACTTATGGACGCATTCTTCTGGTCGAGCCACAATAGTGGGCGAGCATGCGTGCACATCATGTGGGTCAGAGGTCACGCCGCCAGATACTGAAAGAGCTGACGGCAGCGGTGATTGCTCTAAACTTGCCGGAGCGAGGTCTGCCCATGGCCGATGTTCGCGAGAAAATGCGCACACGCCTCATTCCCTCGACAAGGGAACCACTAGCCGTCATAGGATGCGGCACTTATCGCGCCTTCGATGTCGGCGCAACTCCTGAGGAGCGCGCTCCATTGCTCGCGGTCCTCAAGGTGCTTTTCGCCGCCGGCGGTTCCGTCATCGACTCCTCGCCGATGTACGGCGCGGCCGAACGCGTCGTTGGCGATCTGCTCGCACAAACCCAGAATCGCTCCAGCGCGTTTTTGGCGACCAAGGTCTGGACCAGTGGAAAGCAGGCCGGTCTTGACCAGATCAATCGTTCGTTTGGGTTGCTGCAGGACCGACTGATCGATCTCGTGCAAGTCCACAATCTTCTCGATTGGAAGGTGCAGTTATCAACCCTGCGGGACTTGAAAAGCGCAGGGCGCATTCGTTACGTCGGCATTACGCACTATTCGGCATCGGCGTTCGCAGAGGTCGAATCCGTCCTGCGCTCCGAAACTCTCGACTTTCTGCAGATCAACTATGCGATGAATGATACCGCGGTAGAAAGGCGAATTCTTCCGCTGGCAGCAGATCGCGGTGTCGCTGTCATCGTCAATCGGCCGTTCGGCGGTGGCGGATTGCTGGCGAAGCTGCGTAATCGGCCGCTGCCGTCGTGGGCACAAGAGATCGACTGTCAATCCTGGGCGCAGGTGCTGCTGAAGTTCGTTCTGAGCCATCCGGCGGTGACGTGCGCCATTCCCGGAACCGGGCGCCCTGAGCACATGTTAGACAATATCGGTGCCGGTCTCGGCCGCATGCCGGATGCCGCGCTGCGAGCCCGCATGATCGATTCTCTGTAGCACGCACTTCCATCGGTGCGCCCACAGGCAAGTATACGATAGCTCCAGCCGATGCCGTCTTTGCACATCTTTGCTCGCGCGGACGGTGCTTGCCGGTCTGGGCGGCCCAATAATCCAAGTCTGGCATTTCATTGAACCCATGATCAGTGGAGAATCCGTTTCGGGTGCGGTGGTTGCGGATGACGCTTTCGCTTGTCGTGCGCTCGTCGGCAACCCGGGATTAGCTTAGGAAAAACATGAATTCGACAATACGGGCTTTTCTCGTCATCAGCATCGCGGCAATGGCTTTCGCTTCTTCAGCAATGGGTCAGAAGATGCACGGTGCCAGATCCTCCACCGACTCACCTATCGATCCGAAGCAGCCATCGGGCCGGAGCGCGCTTCGGCAGATAGTACAAGATCAGTGCGTTTTGAATTGGCAGGAGCACCACAATCCGGCGCCCTGCGAGCGTGTCTTTCTTGCCGATGCGAAGAAGGGCAGCTCTGGATATGCCGTGCTCGCTGCTCCTGGCGGTGGAGCGCATTACCTGCTGATTCCGACGCGGACGATGGCTGGGATTGAAAGCAGCGAACTGCTCGATCCTGACGCGCCTAATTATTTCGCTGAGGCTTGGCATTCGCTCGCGTTAATAAATTCGTTTGTCGGCCACGACGTGCCCAGATCTGCTGTAGGGCTTGCCATCGGCATCGGCGTATCTCGCGCTCAAGATCAATTTCATATACACATAGAATGCTTGCAACAAGACGTGTTCAGGACATTACGCGTGTCGGCAGACAACTTCTTGGACGCCTGGTCGCCCATAACTATTGCGGGATCGACATATCAGACACGACGAATCTTGGGCGAAGGCTTGGACGCCTCGAATTTGTTCGAATTGCTTGCGACCTTGAGTCCTGACGCCCGGCATCACATGGGTAACTACACGCTGATCGTTGCCGGTATGCAATTCAAGAGCGGCCCTGGATTCGTGGTGCTGACCGGAACCGGGCCAAGCGGCGAAATACTGTTGGATTCCAGTTGCGCCATCGCCGGGGGCGGCGCATGACAAGATCGCTCAACTCAGTAGCGGCATTCAGGACTAGCGGAATGAGCGCGGCGCGCGGACAGTCCAAAACGGTTGTTGGGTCGCGATGAATTCAATAGGCACGCCTTTAACGAAGGATTTCAACCAGCTCGTGCAGTCTTCCATCCCGGCCTGTTCGGAGGGCACATGTCCGATCAGAATGAGCGCTTTCTTTCTTCCCTGAGAAACGGCGTCGGCTGCGTATTCCACGGTCTCCCATTCTCGAGATTCTCCGGCAAGCAGCACGTCAACGTGGTCTAATTCAAGCGCCGCGACTTGTCGGGCAAATCCGGACGCTCCGGGAGCGAGCGCAACTCTGCTCACGGGCATGGCGGGATCCCCGACGATGCGCAAGATTGGCTGGTCTAATTTCCTTGCCACATCTGCGGCCAGTTTGCGCAGCGTCGTGGCAGGCAGGGTGTACAAATGTGGGTTCTCCCGACTCTGAAAATGAGTCCAGCCCAATGCGCGCGTCATCCCAGTTAGAATGCCGTCCGGCGTCCGACTGTGCCAATGGTCATGAAACCTCCAGATCACCAAGCCGTTCTTTTCGATGAAGTCACGCTTCTCCTTCCAGACAGCATCGCTTTCTTTGATTCCCTGCGGCATGTCTGAATGATCAAAAAAAGTCGGCTCATGCGTAATAATGAGATTGTCGCCGTGCGACGCGGCGCGTTGTAGGACATCCATCGTCGCCATCATTGTCACCGCAATCCCGTTTACCGGCGTGTCCGGATTGCCCGCTTTAAACGTATCCACCGTCGGCTCGTCCCAGCTGATAGGAATCTCGTGTTGAATGGCGGCGATTATTTCGCGCGCTGTCGGCTTAGAGACTTGT
>DATHFB010000349.1:0-9795 GCA_035318305.1 Steroidobacteraceae bacterium
CCTTTGAGAGCCGGCAGGTAGTCGACTACTCCGGCGTCCAGCCCCTTGATGTATCCGTCCTTGATCGCCGCGCCGATGAGCGTTGAGGTGACGGACTTTCCCACGGAAAATGAAGTCCATCGATCTTGCGGCGTCTCACCCAGCCCGTAGCGCTCCAGCACGATCTTTCCGTGTTTGATGACGAGCAGGCCGGCCACCTGATTGGCCTGCATGAATTTCGCGGTGTGCCAGTCCGATCCCTCGAAGCGATAAGTCACATCGAATTTCTGCGCGTTGCCGACCAAGGGAAAAACGCTTGCGCCATTCTTCACGGTCCGAGTCGGAAAGATTTTTTCGATGCTGCGATAACCGATGCGCTGTTGCGCCGGCGTCCAGAAGAGGAATCCGGTCTGAGGCGGCAACGCCTCGCCGCCGAGACCGGTCATGTTGTGCGTTGCCCGGTAAGCGTTGGCTTCGTCGATATACTGGGTCCAATCGGCGGCGATTCCGTGCTGTGCGTCTTTGAGAGAAATCCCGCCGGCTCTGACTTTCGCGGCCAGGTAATTTTCAACGCCATCTTTGATTTTAAAATAGCGCTTAGCGAGCTTCACGCCCGGAGGTCCGCACTGCGGCCAGATATTGTCCAGCGTGTCGGCGCCGCCCAGTTCCAACGATACCAAGTGATCCAACTCACAGCGTTGCGTCAATCCGGCGTTGTTCGCCGGCTTCTTGATGGTGTAAGCCGCGTAGGTGCTTGCCTTTTTGGCAGCACTCGTCGCCACGTTGCGGTCGCAGCTGGTCTTGAACTGACCGCCCTGCAGGATGGCAAGATCCACGGTTGGGTTGATGGCTCCCGGAGTGCATGCGGGGTCGGGGAGTGAGAAGCCATGGCTGGTTTTTGGAGCACAGCCGCTGCTCGACGTCACGGCGGCGAGCGGCGTCGATGATTTTGGATCGACGCCCGCGGGACACGCGGCGGCTGATGCTTGGGCGGTCCATGCCAAGCCGAGAGCGATCAGATACGGGAGGCGAATGAAGTCCATATGTTAACTCGAGGCTACCAAGGCGCGGGCTTGTAATCCTTCAGGAACTGTCCCCACACGTGCTCGCCGGTCAGCCTGCCGGTGAATATCGGATCGACAATGCGCGCGGCACCGTCAATGATGTCGAGCGGCGGCGAGAACCCTAGATTCGCCTTGCGGGCCGCATGCGCCGCGGGGTCCTCGTCGGTCACCCATCCGGTGTCGACGGCATTCATATGGATGCCGTCCTTCACGAAATCCGCTGCGCTGGTGCGCGTCATCATGTTGAGCGCTGCTTTTGCCATGTTGGTATGCGGGTGCTTGTCGGTCTTGGTGGTGCGATAGAACTGGCCCTCTACGGCGCTCACGTTGACGACATGTTTGTGACGCTCCTGGGTGCGCAGCATGAGCGGCTTGAGACGAGCGTTGAGAACGAACGGAGCAATGGCGTTCACGAGCTGCACCTCGAGAAGCTCCGGCGTCTCAACTTCATGCATGCGCAAGCGCCAGCTGTTGACCTCGCGCAGATCCACCTGTTGCAGATCCTCGTCGTATCGATCGGCCGGGAACAGCGTCTCGCCGTTTCGATAATCCTCATCGAGGTAGCGCCGCTGCGAGAGCGCCGCGCTGTGCAGCAGCCCCTCGCCCTGCTGCCGCGCCGTCGCGACCAGGCTGTCATGACCCTGCGCCCGCGATCCTTCGATGCTCTGCCGTAACTGCTCGTGACGCGCGAGCGGCGCCTGCCAGCTTTTAGGAAGCTTGCCGATGGATTCGGTTTCCCGGGCAAGCAGGTGCTGGAAAAAGCCCGCCGGTCGCCGCACGGTCTGGCAGGCGTTATTCAAGATATGGTCGAGACGCGGCAGCCGCTCGAGCAAGAATTGCGTGAACAGCTCGACGCTCGGCGTATGCCGCAAATCCAGGCCGTAGATCTGCAGGCGCTCGCGAAAGTGAGCGTAGTCCGCCTCCTTCGCATAGCGATCGGCGGCATCGACGGGAAAGCGGGTGGTGACGACGACATGCGCGCCGGCCCGCAGGAGTTTGAGGGAGGCCTGAAAGCCGATCTTGACGCGCGCGCCGGTGATGAGCGCGTAGTGGCCGCTCAGATCGGCGGTCTGCTCGCGCTTGGCATAGTTCAAGTCGCCGCACGCGTCGCACATCGAGTCGTAGTAGCGATGCATCTTCGCAAAGGCCTTTTTGCAGATATAGCAGTTGCGCTCCTGGTGAAGTTCGGGGCGATCATGAAGCGCGTCGGGCTTCGGCCGCTCGAGCCAGAGCGGGGCGTATGTCTTGGAGCGGCGCTGGATGCGCAGGCCCGCACGCTCAATGATCCGCCGGTCATGTTCCTTCGTGACTTCGCGCTTGGCGCGTCGAAATGCCTTGGCCATGCGCGTGACGTCGTGGCGTTCAGGTTTCGTGACCAGGCCCGCGAGCATCAGCAGTTCGCGCCGCTGCTCCAGCGTGAGGTGGGCGAGGTGCGATCGGTCGGCCTCGATCGCGCGCAGTACGCGCATGCAGGCGCGAACATCGTCTTCCGAGAGTGTTTCGAGTTTAGGCTTCGTATGATTCATGGCGGCATTGTATGCCGCCGCGATCAAGCTATCGCATACAAGAACTCGACGAACGATGCTGTCGCGCCGTCCAGTCCCTTGATCGCGGGATTCTTCGAGTCGATGAGATAGTACTCGTCCGGCGCGTGCGCACCGGTGCCGTGGCCGAGTCCGAAATCACCGGCCGGCAGGCTCAAGGGCGGTGCGGTGAATCGGTAGCCGGGCCAGGATCCTGGGTTGCGCGGTACCACCAGCGGCGGGGAGCCGAGCTTGCTGAATGTCGCGAGGACGGCCTTGAAGAACTTGCTGTCGGGATCCGTCTGGGTAGGGTCGTAGCCGCCGCTCATGTTGACTTCGATATCCGCAAAGCCGTGCTTCGCCAGATGGGCTTTCAGCTTGGCCAGCGTATCCGCCGCGGTCATGTCAGGCACCAGGCGCATGTCAATTTTGGCGACGGCCCGGTGCGGCAGTACGGTCTTGCCGCCGGGTCCCGTATAGCCGCCGACGAGACCTTCGATGTTGATCGTGGGCTGCGCGAACAGACGCAGCAACGAGTCCTGCCAATTCAGATCGTGGATCCAATGATCGACGCCAAATTCAGTTTTCATCGTAGCTTCCGGCACCGCCGCCGCATAAGCCAGCACCATTTTCTTCTGAGCATCGGACAAGGGTTTGACCTTCTCGAAGAAACCCTCGACTGCAGGGGTGTGCCCATCCTTTTCCACCAGGGTATTGAGCGCCTGCACCAAGTGCCACGAGGGCGAATCCACTTGCGCTTCCAGGCTGGAATGAATGTCCTTCTTCGGCCCTCGGCCCCAGTGCTCGCCGCTCGAGACCAATTCAAGTTCCACCACGCCTTTCGCGCCTGCAGCCACTTGCACGCTGCCATCGAGTCCTTGACTGGCATCCGGCAGCATCACGCCGACGCAACCTTTCATGTGCGGAAAAACGTCGGGGCTGTTGACGATCTCCCCGAAGTGCGGCGAGGCGATTTCCTCTTCCCCTTCGCAAACCAGAACGAGATTGACCGGCAATTTTTTGCCGGTCGCCTTGAATGCCATGAGGGCGCTCAAGAAGGAGTTCTGCGGGCCTTTTTGATTCACCGCGCCGCGTCCCATGCATACCGTTCCGAGGCCGGCTTTCTCGACGAGTCGACCTTCGAGCGGCGGTGAACTCCACTCGTCGGCAACGAATTGCTTCACGTCGTACATGAAATAGACCGCGACGGTCGTTTTGGCGCCCGTATCCATGCGGCCGAACACTCCCGGCTTGCCGGAGGTGGGTATGAGCTTCACGCCGGTGAATCCTGCCTGCTCGGCCAGCTTCGCCATGTACTCGGCGCCCTGCGGATAGTTGCGGTTCTCCGCGGCAATGGAGGGCAGGGCAATCCAATCCTGCAGCCGCTTGACGTTTTCCGCGTGCATTTTCGGAATTTGCGCGAGTACCGTCGCCTTGTCGGCGTTGCTGCCGGCCGCCGGCGCTGCAGTCGGCGCCGCTACCAACACAGCGCCCGAGAGAGCGCCTTGCACGAAATCGCGTCTGCTCAAACCCTCTACATCGTCAGTCATGAATCGCTCCCTTGGTTTTTTGTTGTCAGCCATGGCGCGCGCTCTTAGTCGGCGCGATTTTCCGCAAAGCCCAAGGTCTTGAAGCGGCTTGCTTCCGCCTCGCCCAGTTTCTTCTGCGCGCGGATCTCATTCACGATGTCGAGCGCGGTCTTTGTCGTGGGCGGCAGCTCCGCGTCGCACGGTTGCAGCGGCGTGAGGCGTTCGCCCCAGCGAATCAGATGCGCCGACAGCGTGAGGCCGCCGCCGAACGCCGGCATGAGCACCAGGCTGTTTGGGGCCACGCGGCCTTCTTCCACCGCATCGACGAGGGCGACGGGCGCCGTGGCCGAGCTCATGTTGCCGTACTTCTGCACCGTCAAAAAGACCTTGTCGGCGCTTGCGCCCGCGCGTTTGGCGACGGCGTCGATGATGCGCAGATTCGCCTGATGCGGGACCACCAGTCCGATGTCATCCATGGTCACGCCGGCGCGGTGCATGACGTCGAGACTGGCCTCGCTCATGCCTTGTACGGCCTTGCGAAAGATTTCCTGTCCGTCGAAATCCCAGCTGGTCTGCCCATACTGCACGCCGAGATTGGCGTACATCGTGCCCATGCCGCGCACCCGCAGAATCTGGCGAGCATCCGCGTAGCATTGCAGCTTTTCGGCGATGACCCCGGACTCGCTGTGCGATTCCTGCAGCACCATCGCAGCCGCTCCGTCGCCGAACAACACCGCGACATTGCGGTTGTCCCAGTCCATGTATTGAGAGATCAGTTCAACGCCGATTACCAGCGCATTTTTGACGATGCCGGTTTTGATCATCGATGTACCGATCGACAGCCCGTACATGAAGCTGGTGCAGGCCGTGTTGACGTCGAAGGCCGCCGCCTGCGTCGCGCCGATTCGCTGCTGCACCCCTGAGGCACTGTTGGGTACGAGCTCGTCGTTGCTGCAGCTGCCGTATATGACCAATTCGATGTCCTTGCCCGACATGCCCGCGCACGCCACGGCGCGCCGCGCCGCCGTGATGGCCAACTCGATGCCGGGCACGTGGGAGATGCGCCGCTCCTTCATGCCGGTGCGCGTCGTTATCCACTCATCGTCCGTCGGCAGGAAGGTCGCCAAGTCTTGGTTGGTCAGGATTAACGGCGGCAGGCATTTGCCCCAGCCGACGATGGCAGCGTGAGTCAATCGAACTCCCCCAATACTCTTTTGATGCAGCGCTCATTGTCACCCATACGGGGGCAGCGCGCACCTTGTGCCGGCCCGCGCCGCGGACAAGGGTTTTGCCGGCCTCAGTCGGCGGAGACCGTTCGGCCGGCCGCCCAGGCACGCAGCGCCGCGACCTTTTCAGCCATGACCACGGCCAGCGGCCGCGTGTTTTGCATCTCGCGCGCGATCATCGCGGGGCTGACGAGTTGCTTGGCCGAATGCGCGGTGTAGAGCGCGGCGACGATGGCCTGTTCAATCTCGGCGCCCGAGAACCCCTCGCAGCGGCTCGCGAGGGCCGCAAGCTCCGCGGGATTCAAAGTGAGACCGCGCTTGCGCGCGTGAATGGCGATGATCTCCGCGCGCGCATCCTGACCGGGAAGGTCGACGAAGAAAATTTCATCGAAGCGGCCCTTGCGGATCAATTCCGGCGGCAGGGAGGCGATGTCATTCGCGGTCGCGACGACGAAAATACGCGAGCGCTGCTCGGCCAGCCAGGTCAGGAAGGTTCCGAGGACCCGGCGCGAGACGCCGTTATCCCCATCACCCTCCGCAAGCGCCTTCTCGATCTCATCGACCCACAGCACGCAGGGCGAGAGGCCTTCGGCGGAATGCAGCGACTCGCGCAGATTTTTCTCCGCCTCACCCTGCCACTTGGTATAGAGCGCGCCGAAATCCAGCCGCACCAGCGGCACGCCGAGGATCCCCGCTGCGGCGCGCGCGGCCAAACTCTTTCCGCAACCCTGCACGCCGAGCAGCAGCACGCCCTTGGGCGGATCGAGTTCCGGGGCGCTGCCGTCGAAGGCCGGTTTGCGGCTGCTCAGCCAATGCCGCAGATTCTGCATGCCGCCGACATCCGCGAACTTGGAGGTCGCCGCTTCATAAGTCAGCGTGCCGCCGCGGTTTAAGAGCTCGTATTTCGCCGCCAGCAGTTCCCCAATGTCGGACATGCTGATCGCACCGTGATCGAAAATCGCATGGCGCACCAAGCGTTCGGCGTCCGACGCCGTGAGTCCGTTGAGATTGTCGACCAGCTTGGTGAGCACCTCGCGATCCAGACTGATCGGCCTGCCGGGATTCGCGGCGTTCCATTCGCGCGCGATGCGCGTGATGATCATGAGCCGCTCGTTGGTCGAAGGCAGCGCGAGATGCAACCGTGCGGCAAATTGCTCGAGCTCTTCAGGAAGCGTCACTTCATAGCTCATCAGCACGACCGTGCGGGCCACGCGGTCGTAGCTTTGAGCGATGTCCTTGAGGAGCCGGACATTCACCGGCTCCTTGAGGTAGGGGTGAAAGTCGAGCAGCACGTAAATCCCGGGCATCGGCGTGGCTTTGAGATGCTTCAACAACTGCTCGGGATCCGCGAGCATCCGCTGCGGACCACCCATGTCGATATCGGCTCGCTGCAGGCCTTCGGTCACGGTCCACTGGAATACGCCCCAGCCGCGACCCTCCTTTACTTTGAGGCTCACTTCGCGCACCAGCGAGAGCACACGCGACTCTTCCCGGGACTCGACCACGATGAGCGCCAAGCGCGACGCCAACATCGTTTGCAGTTCGCGGCGCGGGTCTTGCGGTGCGGAGTCATTCATGCAGGCAAGAATGTAACAAAACCGCGTGACGGCTTGTTCACGCCGTAACGCTTTTTTCGACAATACCCGTGAAAAAGTGCTTTTCGGTTGGCGGCGAGCAGGTCTTCGTGGGGCGCGAATCGCCCGGTGTCATGTCGCGCTGCAACCATCGTCTTGCACCTGATGTCTCAGCGTCGCGACAGTTTGAGCATTGGGCAGGTTTTATTTAAGAATGGATCAATGACAGCAAAAGCACCGAGCTCCTCTGGAGCTCACTCGAATACCGGGAAGGAGTTTCATATGGATATGAGCTACCGAATGAGCACCGTCAGCCAGCCGATGACATTGAAAAGAATCGTCTCCGGAGGGCAGACGGGTGTGGATCGCGGTGCGCTGGATGCGGCGCTCGCCGCGGATTTTCCTTGTGGTGGATGGGTGCCGGGAGATCGGATGGCCGAGGACGGCGTGATAGCCGATCGCTACCCTTTGATGCCTTTGCCCCATGGCAATTATCGGCAGCGCACGCGATTGAATGTGGTGGACAGTGATGGCACGGCCATTCTTTATGGGGGCCCTCTGAGCGACGGGACTCGCCTCACGCGCGACCTGTGCGAGCTGCTCAATCGGCCGTGCATTCTCATTGGTGCGCGCGAGACACCGGACGCGATTGCGGCTGCCGAGGCGCTGGTGAAATTCATTGAGGGCAACAATATTGAAACGCTGAATGTCGCGGGCCCGCGAGCCAGCGGGTGGCCCGCTGGTTATCGTTTCGCGCTGAATGTCATCAGCGGCGTAATATCACCGCACTAAGTCATCCCCTCGGTATCGGACGTGCTCGACGCCGCATCGCGCAGTTCGCCGTACATCTGCGGGCTCATGAGTGCACCGGGACGCCAATGTCGGCTCTCACACGAGGCGCCTTGTCCGCCGCGACTCCGAGAAGCTCGTCGAACAGAGTGCGATAGTGGACGACGGCCTTGCGCAGCTCCTCGGTGTCCGCCTCGCCGCGCTCATCGCGAGCGATGATTTCCTGCGCCGCACGATAAGCGGCCACGACGCCCGGGTGATCGACGGAAATATCGGCGGACCGGTGCTCGAAGTCGCCCATAGGGTAACCGCGCTTTGCCATCAGCTCTCGCACCAGATGATCGGCGTCCAGCACGACTCCTTTCGGATTATCGACGAAACGGCCTTGCAGTGCGCTCCAAGCCTGCGTGAATCTGACAGCATCCGCCGGTGTTAGCGGCACAATCTCCAAGGCGGCAACGCGTTTTTCGCGTGACGTCAATTCCGCTTCGGCCTTCACCCGGTTGCCGAACTCAGAAACCGTCAGGTCGTATTCCGGGCCGAAACGCTGTTTGAGCTTGAGAGTTCGTTGCTTTTGCATGACGAGCCAAACGACGACGCCGATCACCAGCGCGATCAAGAAAACGGCAGCAATGACGGTGTTGGCGGGTATGGTATTCATGAAGCACTTCCTACTTGTTAGCCTACATGGTGCCTGCCACCGTGTATTTGCGGAGTCGACGCCGAATCGACATCCCCTTGGCTGCAAAGAAGTGTCATCCAAAGTCAACGCAAGTCGCAGCCAGCAAACTTAAGAGACTGTCGTAGGACATAACCCCACTTGTCGAGAATACGAACCGTGGTGTAGGCCGTTCACCGACACCAAGCATCTGCGGACGTGAATTACCTTTACGGGACAAAGCCGGTCTAATGCCTGCAAAGGTTAAAAGAGGCAGAGGGAATGCACCTCCGCCAGAGAATAAAAATGAATCCTGGTCGTTCGGCTATCGCGGAGAAACAGCATTTGCTGCGGCCGTTGCGGCAGATCATTGTCTTGCTCGCGATGGCGGCCGCTCGCCTTGCCGTCGCCGACGACCCGAAGCTCGATACCCCGCCGCAAAGAGAAGCGCCCACGGCATTCGCGGCCAAGGAGCCGACGCCCGTGCGGGACTGGGGCGTGGGAGAGGGTAAGAGCTATTGGGTGCCGGCCTATGAAATACCCACGTTCGAATTGCTGTTGAACCGCTACGATCACTATGCGGTGGATTCGCATGTTTATGAATCGCCGATTTCGAATTTTAAGGGAAACCTGCACCACAAATGGGTGGTCGACAACGATGCATTCGCCACCAATCAATTCCTGCATCCCTATCAAGGCGCCTTCTATCAGGGGCTGGCGCGTTCCTCGGGGTTGGATTTCTGGCAGTCCTCGGCCTATACCTTTGCGGGCAGTCTGTTGTGGGAGTACGCAGGCGAGACCACGCGTCCCTCCATAAACGATCAGGTGGCGAGCGGGATTGCCGGCAACTTTCTCGGTGAGCCGCTATTTCGAATGGCGAGCCTGCTGCTGGAAAGCGGCCCGAGCGGCGAACCCGGGCTGCTGCGAAAAATCGGCGCCGCCATCATTTCGCCGTCGATGGGCTTGAACAGATTGGTTTACGGCGATCGCTTCGCCGGCGTGTTTCGCAGCAACGATCCGGCTGTTTACACGCGCGTCGATCTCGGCGCGAGCTTGAGCGCGCATTTCACCTCGAACGTCAACGTGACCGCGGATTTGACGGCGCCGCCGGCATCGCAGACCTTCAAAAGACAAAGCGTCAGCGCGATTTTCACCATGGCCTACGGTCTTCCCGGCAAGCCTGACTATGACTACCAGCGGCCGTTCGATTATTTCAACTTTGAAGTCAGCACCGACACCGCCAACGGCATCGAGACCCTCTTCAGCCGCGGTTTGTTATTCGGCACGGACTACGAACTGGGTGCAAATTATCGCGGAATCTGGGGTTTGTACGGCACCTACGAATATGTCGCACCGCAAATCTTCCGTGTCTCCAGCACGGCGGCCGCGCTCGGAACAACCGGTCAATGGTGGCTATCCCGCAGCATCGCCGTTCAGGGGACGGCGCTGGCGG
>DATHFB010000350.1:0-8476 GCA_035318305.1 Steroidobacteraceae bacterium
ACTCTTTGCCCGGCTCGCTGCCTGCGCCGCTTCCGTCTGCTGGCGCAACAACTCCGACGCGACCACCTCCTTGGTCACGTCCCAGGAAACCCCTAGTAATCGGGAGGGCGCGCCTTTTTCATCCAGGATGATTCGTCCGAAGTTTTGGACGTGGACGATGTCGCCCTTGGCGTTGCGGGCGCGATAACGGAGACTGATCCGATCCGTATTGTTGACGAGTGCTGCGGCGACGACCTTGCGAAACAGCGACCGATCCTCGGGCAGGACGTGCTCTTCCAGCGTGTCGATGTCCAGATTGCCGCTGATGGCATGCGCCAAAGCCTCGATGGGATTTTCAATCCAAAGATACCGGCGGGAGACGAGATCAAGTTCCCAGGAGCAGATACCGGCGCTCTCCGTGGCCAGCTTGAGTCTGAGCAACAATTGAGTTTGCCGTTCGGCTTGCTCGGCGAGCAGCGTCGCGGCTTGGACTTGCGCGCTCTTGCGGATGGCCGCCCAGATACCGGCGGTCCACGAACTGATCCCGCCGGAGATGCCGCGCAGGCGCGCAAAAGCCGGTGATTTCCGAGAAATAATAGGCGCGCTCCGGGACTACGGGAATGCGGCTATCTTACGCTTTATGTTGGCGCGGAATCTGCGGCCTTGAGCGCCGCGAAACGCGCTCTGCGTCACATGAAGAGGAAAAAAGCGGGAAAACGCCGAGCGGGCGGTAAGAAACCGGTGCCGCCGAACGGCGGCACCGGTGAGCCTCAAAAACGTCTTACCAGGTGTAAGTCCCGTAGATGGGGTTATTGGTCACTGTGATCGGCTTCTGCGCGTTCGTGATGTACGTCGCAACGTCCATGGGCAGCAGGAAGCGCTGCGCTTGCAGAGAAGCCGCCGCCGCAGCGACCGCAGAGGCATAGGCCGCATGCGTGCCATAGCGTTCGGTCAACGACAGGCGCGGATCGCCGATCGTCATCCGAGTCGCCTGATCAGGTGCGAAGGGCACCAACAGTCCCGAGGATTCGCAACCGTCCGGGCCGCCGAATGCGGTGGCGCGGTGGTTCCAGCCGGCCGTCGTCGCAACCGGCACCGACACCGGCGGCAGGCGCACGCCGGCAATTTCGTTGCCGTCCACATCGACCTTGGAAACGAAGTTCGGATACACCTTGCCCGTCGGAGTCGGCGGCACGACCGAAATGATCCCTTGGTCAAACTGCGGACCCCAATTCCAGACGTTGTGAACGGTGATCAGGCCGTCGTAATTTAGTCCCGGGATGGTGGGGAAACCCAGCGCGATTTGCGATACCGAGCCGATCGCGATGGCTTCGGTGGCAGGATTGACGGTTGCAAACACCGCCGTGCCATCGGCCACTTTTGGCATCGCACTGTCGGGCGGCGCCGTGCCGTCGATCCACTGATCAAGATCGCCGAACAGCGCACGCAACGCCGGGAATTGATCGGTCGAATTCACGAACTGCGCGCATACGCCGAGCGAATTCGCCGCGCCGGGACCGCCGTGTTGTGAGCCAGAGATCAGATACGTCCGAAAGTTCACCGCGTCAGGCAGATCGGCGCCGGTCGAGGTTGAATGCAGCATCGATCCCGCCTTCACCCAGTACTCATTGGCCGAATTGATGTTCATGACCAACGGGCAGGTATTCGATACGCTGCAACGCGAATCGCGTCCATCGGTCTTGCCGGTCAAGGTGTCGGTGCTGCTCGCGTACGCGAACGGGAAAATACCTTCGGGGTACAGATGCTGCTGGCGGTTACGCTCCGTCATGCCGGATTGCTCGAAGCGATAGTTGATCGCCACACCGTCGCCGCCGGCAACCCAGTTGAACACGCCGTCGAACACTTGCTTGCCGTTCAAATCCTGATTGAATCCCAACCAGATAAAGTCGTTCATGGTGCGCGCCGGCTGCGATGAGCCGAAGGACACCATGCGCTTTACATCGCCGGCCAGCGGGTTCGGCGTGCCTGCCGTATCGGCCGTGGCCGTGCGCAGGAAGGACGCCAGGTCGCGAATTGCCGCAAGTCCAATTCCGGCAACCCACGGATCTTTCGCCGTGTACACCAACTCGTAGATCGCACTCTGCGTGAACGGCGTGCCGGCCGGCAGGAGTGCGATGGTGGTGGGGCTGGTCCATGTCCATCCCGTCGAGGGAATGGGGGTCGCTGTATCCGTCAGGTGTTGCTTGACCGTCAGCGTCGCCGTCGTGGTGTCGGTGCTGTTGGTGGCATACGGCAAGCTTGCGGACATCGTGGTGGCATTGTCGTTTTCGATGTATTCATACACCTGTCCGGTGATCGAAGAGCCATCGGCGTTCTTGGGCACCGGTACTGTTACGCCCATCGAATTATTGGCGCGCGACACCGTGGGTTCCCAGCCGCCCCAGACGATGGTGTAGCCCAGGTTCTGCAAGAACGCCGTGCCCGCATCCGCCGCGGTCGTCGGATCGTTGCCGCCGCCTGAAAGATTCAAGGGCCCGTATTGCTTGCCGCCGCGATTCGGAAGTTCAAAGAACACCTTGTGATTGCCCTTGGTGAGGTCCGTGGGCTTCAAGATGTAGAAGTCCATGTTGTAATCGACCAATCCATTGGCGTCCACGGGCGCGAGTGCAATGTCCGTGATCACGGCATTTTTCGGATCCTTCGGATCGAGCTTGCCGCTCGCAGTGCCGCGGATCTTGTCGTACGTACCGACGGCGCCGAACGTCGTGCCGGCGAACGTAGGCATTTGACTGGGAGCAGTCGCCGCAGTCGTTGAATTGATGGTGAATGTGATGATGCCGGTCGGCGGTGGCGGTGGCGGTGGAGCGGCCGGCGGCGGCATGGGAGCCGGAGCGGAGGAGTTGCTCGAGCAGCCGGTGACGGCCGCGGCCAATCCCATGAGCACAAGCGCACCAACACGCTTGTAGTGCGCAAAAGCATAGGTATTCATAGATTCCTCAATTGTTATGCGTTATCGGAATGTGGTGAACAGTCATCGCCGTTCACTTCATTGTTGCCATGCGTTTGAATGCGCTACACACCCAACACGATGGACCGCATATGGAACATCGGCCGCGCATCTAATTGACTCGAGTCAACGTGCGCTGGGCTGAAAATCACGCGCTCTGGCGCAACGACCCCACTCAAATGCTACTCGCCTCGAGAGCACGCTGATATATTAGTAGATATATAAGAAGGAAAAGAATCGTCAAGATTCGCGCCGAAAGAACCGCGCTGCGGTTGCAGGCGAAAGAGATAGTGGCCAGCCCTTCGGCCGGCCACCAAAAAAACTCTCAACTGTTAAATGCGATTATTTGAGGATCGCTTGATAAGTCCAGGCATGCGATAGACCTCGGACATCGGGAACACCGTTGGCGGCGGCCGCACCGGTACCGGCCGCCTGCTGAATCATGCCGAGCACGATCAGATCGTTGACGGGATCGATCCAAAACCATGTGCCGGCAGCGCCGCCCCACCAATAAGAGCCCTTGCCGTAGTAACCGCCGGCGGCGGCCGGATCGGTATAGATGGCGAAGTCCAGACCGAACCCTGCGCCCGGCGCGAGAATCGGCACGCTGGGTGCCAATACATTGGTGTGCATCAACTCCACGGTCAGTGGCGACAAGATTCGCGTGCCCTCCAATTGACCGCCGTTCAGCAGCATCTGGCAGAAGCGCATGTAATCGGTTGCCGTGGAGACGAGGCCGCCGCCGCCGGAGGATAGCGCCGGTTTCGCCGCGAAATCGTGATTCAAACCATCCTTGACGCCGACCACCTGCAGTTTTCCGTCTTTGTCGTAGCTATAGAATTCCGCGAAGCGATTGAGTTTCTCCTTCGGCACGTAGAAAGCCGTATCGACCATGCCCAGCGGTTTGAAAATGCGCTTCTCCAAAAATTCTTCGAAGGGCATGCCGGAGAGTTTTTGGACGATGTAGCCTTGAATATCCACGGAAATGCTGTAGTGCCACTCGCTGCCCGGTTGCGAATTCAGCGGCAGCTTGGCCACGCGCTTGATGAATTCATCCAGCGTGTTGTTCGGGTTGAGAAGGTCGGCTTCGATCTGCAATTTGTCGACCGCCGTATTGCTGAAAAAACCATAGGTGAAGCCGCCGGAATGCGACATCAATTCACGCATCGTCACCGGATGCGCTTGATCCTTCATGACCACGTTGTTGTTCGCATCCGTGCTGTAAACCTTCAGCTTGGCGAATTCGGGAATGTACTTCGCGACCGGATCGTTGAGCTGCCACTTGCCGTCTTCGAACAGGATCATCATAGCAACGCCGGTGATCGGCTTGCTCATGGAATAGATGCGAAAGATGCTGTCTTTTTGCATGGGCGCATTGGCCGCGATGTCGCGCTTGCCGGAGGCATCGAACTCCACCACTTTGCCGTGGCGCGAAACCATGGTGACAGCGCCCGCCAGACGGCCTTGATCCACGAGTTCCTTCATCCCTGAGCGCAGTTGCGCCAGCCGCTCGGTCGACATCCCCTCACTTTCCGCACTGGCCGAGGGTAGATCATGTGTTGCTGAGAGCGCGGGTTGAACCAAGACGGCAGCCAGAGATGCCATGAGCAATAAACGCGGAAGATGCATGCGAGAACTCCCTAGTAGATGTTATTTATAAAATCGGACGCACAGTGTAGCGCTCGAGCATCCAGCGCGTCATCAGTTCGAACAGCGCCGTGCGTGAGTGCTCGTCCTCATTGTGAACTTCGTGAAGCAGGCCCGGGTAGGTGACGAGTTGCTTGTCGGGCGATCCGAGCGCGCCGACGAGGACCTGAGACCCGCTCACGGGGCAGACCTTGTCCGCTTCGCCATGCACGGCCAGCCAGGGCAGGGTGATCTTCGGCGCATGGGCGCGGCACCGGCGGCACGCCATGGCGAAACCATAAAGCAATTTCAAACTCGCGGTGCGCGGCACGAGCGGATCGTTCATATGCTCTTGCTGGTTCTCAACGACTTGAGTAAGCGCCGTGGCGTCAATCCCTAAGCTGATTCTCAAGCGGGGCGCCAGCGCGGCGGCGATTCGCAGGGCGACACCGGCCGCGCCGTCCAGCTTCGGCATGGCATCGAGTGCGCAACCCGTGGTGATGACGCCGTGCGCCCACGGCAAACCGTCAATGGCCGCAAGTGCCACCACGATTGACCCCATGCTATGGCCCCACGCGAACAGCGGCAGCGAGGGGAATCGCTCGCGCGTACTCAGTCCCAGCAATTCCAGATCGCTCGCGAACTCGGCAAAATCCGCCACATGGGTGCGCGTGCCGGGATATTTTCCGTGTCCGCGCTGGTCATAGACGAAACAGGCGATGCCCTGAGAGGCGAGCGCCTCAGCGACGTGCCGGTAGCGATCGGCATGCTCGGCAATCCCGTGCACGATGATGAGTCCGGCCTTCGGTTGCGGCGGCACGACCTCGAACCCGGGGAAGGCGGTCCCGATCATGGACTGGCCTGCGGCAAGTCGGTCGCCTGAGCTCTCGTCAGAAGCCAGATTCCGCTGAGCACCAGAGCCGTGCCCGCGGCAATCCAGACGGTGAATGGTTCGCCCAACAGCACGGCCGCCAGCAGTATGGTCGACAGCGGTCCCACCGTGCCCGCTTGCGCCGTCAGCGAGGCGCCGATTCGCTCGATGGCCATCATCACCATGAGGACCGGCGCAAAAGTACACAGTGTCGCGTTCAACACCGACAGCCAAAGCACTGCGGAAGGCACCACGACGGCGGAGAGCGGCCGAAGGATCAAGAACTGCGCGATGCAGATGATGCAAGCCACCGTGGTTGCCAGACCGGTGAGGCGCAGTGCGCCAAGGCGTTTTACCTCCTCGCCGCTGTACGACAGGTATATGGCGTAGCTGACGGCGCTCGAGAATATCAACGTCGCACCCAGCGGTACATCGGCGCCCTGCAGCGACGCTTCGCGGCCGAAGACGCACAGCACGCCCAGGTAGCTCACCGCCAGGGCAAGAATCTGCGAACGCGTCACTTTCTTACGAAACAGAAAGGCGCCAAGTCCCAGTACCAGCGTCGGATTGAGATACAGAATGAGACGCTCCAAACTCGCGCTGATATAACGCAGCCCGGCGAAGTCGAGAAAACTTGCCAGGTAGTAGCCGCAAAAGCCCAGGCCGAGAACGGTTCTGATATCCCGCCAGGTGAGCGCGGGTTTGCCTCGTCCGGACCACCACGCCAAGACGACGAACAGCGGCAGTGCGAACAGCATGCGGTACATGATCAGGGTGACGGCGTCGACCCCGTACCGATACGCCAGTTTGACGATGATGGCCTTGCCCGAGAATGCGACCGCACCGAGACCTGCCAGCAGCAAGCCGCGGCGTCTTGCTGCCAGAGGCAACTCATCGACGGGGAAAGTGGTGTTCACGGTTCCAATTCTACGGAACCGCGTCCTTTGGCGCCGCAGACTCTGAATTTTCCACGAATTCTCGGTCGGTCAAGCTGCCCAAAAAGGCCAGAAGATCGGCACGCTCCGCCGCCGAGAGTTCAAATGGCCGAACGCGTGCATCCTGGCGTGCACTCTTGTGGCCGCCCTTCACATAATGATCCAAAACTGCCTCGAGGCTCGGCAGACTGCCGTCGTGCATGTACGGAGCCGTCAAGGCCACATTGCGAAGCGTCGGAACTCGAAACTTCCCCATGTCCGCGGCGCGATGGCTCACCTCAATCAGCCCTTGATCGGTCGGCGGATAGCCGCCGTGACCATCGACATCGTACAGGCCCGTGTTGGCGAACAGCGCGGCATCCGACACATGCCCTTCGTAGAGGATTGGGCCCGAGAAATTCAGTCCCGAGTGGCATTGCGCGCAGCCGACTCTGGCTGAATAAAAAAGATCCATGCCGCGCTTTGCCGGCGGCGGCATCGCAGCGCGGTCGTCGTCGAAAACAAAACGATCGAACGGCGATCGTCCGGAAATCAAGGTGCGTTCGAACGCGGCGATCGCTTTGATGATGTGTTCCATCGACAGCGCCGGCGTGTCGCCGGGAAATGCGGCGGCGAATTGCGCGCGATACGTTGGGTCGGAAGATAGGGCGTTGACCGCCGATGCACCGCCCGCTTTGAGGCCCATCTCCACCGGATGCTTATTGAACAACGGTTGGCGCATTTGTGATTCGAGCGAGCGCACTTTGGCGCTGCCCCAGGTGAACGCCGCGTTGTAGGCAACATTGGTGAGGCTCATCGCGCCGCGGCGCACCGGCTCGCCCGTTGCTCCCAGCGCGTGCGCTCTGCCGTCGGTAAAAGCAAGCTCGGGTCGATGACAGCTGGAGCAGGCGTAACGGCCCGTCGAGGACAGGCGGGTCTCGAAAAAGAGCCTGCGCCCCAAGGCCACTTTCTCGGCAGACATCGGGTTGTCCGCAGGGACCGCCGGCCGCGGAAATCCGGGCGGCAAATGCCATTCATAGGAATGGGGCGGAAAATCATCAGCGGCGTGCGCGGCACAAATCGCCGCACACGCCGCAACAATGATTAAAAGCGGGCGAATTTACCGCGGTCCCTGACTCCAGGGCTGCGCCGCGCCGACCGCAAGAGAGGCCGTCTGCGCCGCAATGCCGGCGCGCTCGTCCATCCACTTGGCGAATGCCTCGACGTCTGCCGATGACAGTCCTTGCGCGTCTTGGCGGCGTGCATCCGCCCAACGATGCATGGCCACCATCAATTCATCGGCGAGCGGCCTTGAATCGCGAAACAACGCCATGTACGCGCCTTTGGCTTCCTCGACCTGATTCAAACCAAGATACGCTTCGCCGCGGTATTCGATGGCTTCCGGGTAGTTCGGGTTGATTTCGAGCGCCTTGGCATATGCCGACAGCGCGTCTGCGTAGTTACCCAGGTGACGGTTGGTAAATCCCAGATAATTCCATGCCTGGTACATCTTTGGCTGCGCACCGACGGCGTCGATGAATGACCCCAGCGCCTCGCGGTAGGATTTTTGAGCCTTTTCGTGGGCTTTGGCGATTTTCTCCGGCGTCGATGCCTTGGCGGCGTCGGCGTCGTATTCCTGCGCCTTCTTGACGCTCTTTACGCCGGAATTGTAGGCCGACTTGGCAGCATCGTCGGCGCTGCGTGCGGTGCTCGTCACCATTCCAGCGGGGCCGCTCGGCATGGAACCTCCGCCATGCGCCAGAGTGATTCCGACCGGAGCCACCGCCAAGGTGGTCGTGATAGTCAACATACCGAAATAGCTTCGCATGGGAACCCCCCTTCTATGGCCCAATTACGTCCTGCCGGTTGTGAGTACCCGAGTGAGCTTAAGTGGTTTAACTCATCTGAGTGGTTTGTAGGACTTATTGAGGTCCGATCAGTTCCGCAGCCGGGTGCGGCAACGCCGCGACTTGGTTGGCAGTTACGTTCACCTTGTACCTGTTCTCGAAATGGCTGCGCACATAATTGACCACGTCCGCGATCTGGGCGTCGGTCAAGTGCGTCGCTCGCGACGACTCCCGATTCGCGGGCAGCCCGAACGGCGGCATGCCGTTTCGG
>DATHFB010000351.1:0-3713 GCA_035318305.1 Steroidobacteraceae bacterium
CCGTCGGCGTCTGCGGCTGCGTCGGCGAATCCTGCTGCGCTAGTGCATCGGGTGTTGCTGCTTGAGTTTTCAATCCGAAGGTGGCCGCTTCGAATACTGCGGCGACTGCAATCACGACAAGATTGCTGCATCGCGAGGTGATTACCATATCTTGGATTTTCTCTATCGATAATGTGACCTCATGATCGGGGATGTGAGCCGACAAGACACCCAGCCATGGGCTCTGTTTGCTGTCAGACTGCAGGCAGTCGCGGGCGCCCGGGCGCCTGTTTGGCGAGTTTCATCGACCAAACCCCGGGCAGTTTTCTGTAGGAGGCTTCCGCTAGGGCTGCCGTAATAGCGCGGTATAACCGTCGTCGAGTGTCTTCATCATCAACTGCAATATCCTGACGCGCCCTTCGAATTCGGCCGCCGACAGCAGCATTGCCTGAATATCGCCCGGTACCAGCTCATTGGGGTCCTTGCGGTTCTTGGCGGTGAGCGATGGCGCGGCCGCCTTTGCCTGGTCAAGATAAATGCTGACGCCGGCCTCGTTCACGAACGCTTGCTGACGGTAAAGCGCTGAATACTCCTCGATGACTTCGGGCCGCATGTAGCCGACGGCGCCAATGTCTCGCGCGCTCATCCAAGCGGAATCGACGAACCCGTTCCAGTCGAAGCTCCACTGCACATCAAAGTGCTCCGGCGTCTTGCCGGCGCGCAGCTCTCGCAATTGGTCGATATTCTGCTCGAGTTGCACGAGCTTGATTTGCAAGCTGCGCAGATTTTCCGTGTACAGCCTCTGGTTTTCACCGATCTCGCGCCGCAGATTCACGCGAGCCTCGGTAACCATGTGGCGGTGGTGCAGCGATTGAACGGCGGCTTCGAGCGCGAGGGCGATCAATAGACCGATCGTGATCGTCAGCAAATGAAGTGTGAAATCCTTCCACGAGCGGATCGGTCCATGTGGTGGATGCACGTCCAATACGGCACTCCTGTCTGAAAGTGTGGTCAGAGCTTACCGTGCCGGCGATGTCGATGCATCCATACTCAATGGACCGCTCAATCGAGTAGCATCGTCGCTCAGACAACAGGAGCTTTGGAATGAACGACTCGACTCTATACACGCCGCCGACAGTCTGGAAATGGAACAAGGAAAACGGCGGCCGATTCGCGAGCATCAACCGCCCGATCGCGGGACCGACGCATGATAAAGAGCTGCCGATCGGTCGCCATCCCCTGCAGCTGTATTCGCTCGCCACGCCGAACGGCGTGAAGGTCACGGTCATGCTGGAAGAGCTGCTGGCGCTTAAATTCAGCGGCGCGGAGTACGACGCCTGGCTGATCCGGATCACGGAGGGCGATCAATTCGGCAGCGGCTTCGTCGCCGTCAACCCAAACTCCAAAATTCCGGCGCTCATGGACCGCAGCTCCCCTAAGCCGATCCGGGTGTTCGAGTCAGGCGCGATTTTGCTGTACCTGGCCGAGAAGTTCGGAGCGTTCCTGCCCACCGATGCTGCGACTCGCGCTGAATGCCTGTCCTGGCTGTTCTGGCAGATGGGCAGCACGCCCTACCTGGGTGGTGGATTTGGCCACTTCTATGCCTATGCGCCGACGAAGATCGAGTACGCCATTGATCGCTTTGCAATGGAGGTGAAGCGCCAGCTCGACGTTCTCGATCGGCGCCTGGCGCAATCTGAATATCTGGCAGGCGCCGACTACACCATCGCCGATATGGCGGTCTGGCCTTGGTATGGCGCGCTGGCGAAGGGTCTGGTGTATGAGGCGGCTGAATTTCTGCAAGTGCAAGAATACCCACATGTCCAGCGCTGGACCGACGCGATCGCCAAGCGCCCCGCTGTGCAGCGAGGGCGGAAAGTCAATCGCGTATGGGGCGAGCTCTCAGATCAATTGCACGAGCGCCATGACGCCGGCGACTTCGAAACAAAGACGCAAGATAAAGCGGGAGAAGGCAAGGCTGGGGCCGGCTGATGATTTCGCCGGTCAATCCGACTGCCCGAAGAGGTACGACTCCATCGAGAGCACGCCATAGGTCATGCCGCCCTCGATGACCTCGACGGCATCGTCATCGTCACTCGCCCCGACCGCGACCAGCAGAGGCAAAAAATGTTCCTCAGTGGGATGCGCGCGCTCGGCGTGCGGCGCGCGACGCCGATAATCCGTAAGCGCACTCGAGTCTCGTGCCTGCACATGCCGGCGGATCCAGGCAGTGAACTCGAGGGCGTATCGCGTATTGTTCGGATCGGTCTGTCCAATCTCGCGCAAATTGTGCGTGAGGCTGCCGGAACCCATGACGAGCACGCCCTTCTGTCGCAGCGGCTGCAGCGCCCTTCCGAGCTCGAGTGCATTTTTCGCATCGAACGCAAACGGCAACGACACCTGAAAGACGGGAATCCGAGCCGCGGGCAGCAGATACAACATCGGCACCCACACGCCGTGATCAAGTCCGCGGCCATCATCGAAGGACACATCGAACCCTGAGGCTGTGAGAAGCGCCGCGGTGTCCGCGGCCAGGGCGGGCGCGCCGGGCGCCGGGTATTGCAAGCGATATAGAGCGGGAGGAAACCCGCCAAAATCATGAATCGTTTCCGGCTTGAGCGTGCGCATCACTTGTACGCCCGGCGTTTGCCAGTGCGCGGATACCACGGCGACCGCGGTCAGGTTGGATAACTGCTCGCCCAGCTGCGTCAGCTTCGGTCCCAGCAATCCCGGCTCGAGCGCGAGCGTCGGCGCGCCGTGCGAAACGAACAGCGCCGGCGCCTTCAATGTGTGCTTCATGTTTTCATTCATGATTTCAGCCTCGCCTGAGCCGCGGTAAACTCTCGTTCGGCGTCTTGAAGTGACCGGCCGATACGCGCGGCCCATTCCGCTTGACCCGCATCGCCGTTGACGAGGTCCTGGCGAATTTCGATTTCCACGTACGGCAATGAGCGCGCCTCTGCGTGATGAGGAACGGTGTAGTCGGTCTCGTCGCTGACGAAGTACGGCTCGTTGTCCGCGATGATCAGGTCGGCTTCCCGCCGCAGCATCTCGAGCACGATCCCGGCAAAGCGGCGATCGCGATTATAAAGAATCGCCGCATGCATTTTGCGGCGCACGCCGTTGTAGATGTCGGTCATGGTGTGTTGCGCCACCAATATGGGCGGCCTTCCTGCCGCCAATAGTTCGTCGATGCGTTCTCGAATCCTCCGATGATAGGGATCGAAGATCTCCGCGCGCCGCGCCGCAATTTCCGCGGAGCTCAAATTCATATTGCCGGGAATCTCGCTGGTCTCGCTGATGTGCGGAATCGAGGTCGCTACCTGCGGATCGCGATTGCAATCGATGACGAGGCGGGAATAATTTTGCGCCACCAACGGTGCATCGAGTGCGGCCGCCACTCGGCGCGCCACGCCGAGGACGCCGATGTCCCAGGCGATGTGCCGTTGCAGCTCCGCTGTCTGCAGTCCGAGGTTCGCGAGCCGCCGCGGGATGCGTGCACCGGCGTGATCCGCCACGATGATGAAATTGGAGAGACCCCCGCCCGGAATGTCGAGGAACGCGGGTGGTTCATCAGCGGCAAGCAGTTGCGCGGCAGGGTTGGGCATCGAGCAATGGCTTAGCTAGCGCTGGCCCACCATTCCCTGGACCGATTGAACCAGCTTCACCGGATCGAATCCGATGCCGTCCTTGAAAACGATCTGCACATTCTCGATGTCTTCGATGTTTTGCGC
>DATHFB010000352.1:0-2330 GCA_035318305.1 Steroidobacteraceae bacterium
CTTGAGCTGCGGCCGGGCTTCGCGGACGCGCATGGCAATTTAGGAAATGCACTCGTGGACTTAGGACAGCTCGAGGAGGCGGTGCAGCATTTTCGCTGCATGCTCGAGCTGCGGCCGGACCTGGCTGAAGCCCACAATAACTTAGGCAATGCGCTGCTTTCATTGAGGCGCTTTGAGGAGGCCGTGACAAGTTATCGGAGAGCCCTCGCCCTTCGGCCCAACGCTCCCGGCGCGCACGCCAATCTTGGAAATGCACTGTACGCGCTCGGCCGCCCTCAGGAGGCCTTGATCCATTGCCGGCGTGCACTCGAGCTGGAACCGGATTCCGCCGAGGCCGAGCTACTCAAAGGCAATGCACTGTTCGACTTAGGATTGTTTGACGAAGCGGCCGCAAGCTATGCGCGGGCGCTCGAATTGAAGCCGGCTTACACCGAGGCGCATATTGCCGCCGGCAAGGTGCTGCGTCAGATCGGCCGCATCGACGAGGCAGAAGGGAGTTGCCGCAAGGCCTTAGGTTGGGCGGCGGACTCGAGCGAAGCGCTGGCGTTGCTGGGCGAGATTCAAGCGGACCGTGGCCGTTTTGACGACGCCGAGCAGCTGTTTCGACGGGCGATTGCCATCGCCCCGGATCAACCTGAGGCCTGGGCCGGCCTCGTGCGCTACCGCAAAATGCAGCCGGACGCTGCCTGGCTCGCGGCCGCGCAAAGGCTTCTCGGCAAGTCCGTAGGCGTAGGACAGGAGATCAATCTGCGCTATGCCCTCGGAAAATATTTCGATGACGTGCAGGACTTCGACAATGCATTTTCCAGCTACCGCCTTGCCAATGAGCTGAAGAAGCGCAGCGCCCCCAAGTACGATGGTGCGCGTCTTACCCGACGCGTTGACCAAATAATCGCGCTATATGATTCAGATTGGCTGCGCAGCGCGCGCGCGCAGAGCAATGAGTCGCGACGCCCCGTTTTCATCGTCGGCATGCCGCGTTCGGGTACGACGTTGACTGAGCAAATCCTCGCTTCGCACCCGCACGCCTTCGGCTGCGGCGAATTGCGCTTTTGGCACAGCGCCTGCGTAGACTATGAATCCTCGGTGTTGCGCGGGGCCGAGGGACGCGGCGCCATAGCGGCGGCGGCCGAGAAATACTTGAGCCTGCTGGCGAGCTTTTCAGCCGATGCTTCGCGCGTGATCGACAAAATGCCGGCGAACTTCATGAATTTAGGATTGATCCACGCAGCCTTTCCTCATGCGCGCATCCTTCATATGCGCAGGAATCCGCTGGACACCGGTCTGTCCATTTACTTCCAAATTTTTTCCAACGCGCATCTTTACGCCAACGACTTGCAAGACATCGCGCACTATTTCACACAATACTCCCGCCTCATGGTGCACTGGCGATCAACCTTGACCGAAGGCACGATCTTGGAGGTGCCTTACGAGAAATTAGTGGCAGATCCTGTGCCATGGATCCGGGAAATCGTGCAATTCGTCGGCTTGCCGTGGGACACGCGCTGTCTCAATTTTCACGAGACCGAGCGCACTGTCATCACCGCCAGCAACTGGCAGGTACGACAGCGGATCAGCACGTCAGCCGCAGGACGCTGGCGCAACTACGAAAGATACTTGGGTCCCCTGCGAAGCCTCACCGAGCCGGAGCCTTAGCGCATGGCGACGGAACTTAAGTCGGGCGCTTCTCCGGCCCCGCCGGTGGAGGCAGAAGTCATTCGCATTCGCGGACTGCTTGAGCAGCGCCGCTACACCGATGCTCTGGCGGCGGCCAACGCACTCGCCGAGCAGGTCCCCGAGAACCGCGACGTGTTGTACATGGCGGCCGTCAGCCTTCGCTATCTCGGTCAGATTCCCGCGGCACTCGCAGCCCTCGATCGCCTCGAGCGGCAGCATCCGCGGTTCAGCCGTCTGCACCAGGAGCGCGGTCACTGTTATGTGGCTTTGCGAGACGCACCCCGGGCGATCGAAGCCTATCTTAAGGCGGTGAACATCAATGGGGCGCTACCCGCGAGCTGGGCCAAGCTCGAGGGACTGTACCGCATGACCGGAAATCCGGAAAACGCCCAAATGGCGGCCGATCATGTCGCCACCTTGAAAAATCTGCCCGCCGACGTGGTCACGGCGACCGCATTGTTCTCGGATGGCGATCTGGCCCACGCCGAATCCATTATTCGGGTCTATCTGCAGAAGCATGGCAACAACGTCGAGGCCATGCGCCTGCTCGCCCGTATCGGCATTGCGCACGATGTGCTGGACGATGCGGAGATACTGTTGGAAGCCGTCTTGGAACTCGCCCCCGACTACAGGAAGGCGCGGTTCGAGTATGC
>DATHFB010000353.1:0-9495 GCA_035318305.1 Steroidobacteraceae bacterium
CTCCGGCCCATCGAAAGTTGAATTGACCTCGGACACGGTCGACGTTCCGGCCTCTGAGTCGTTGGCCCTACTTTCGGTGCACCGCAAAGGCAGTTTGCGCGGTGAGACAAGCTTTACCTGGTGGACCGAATCCGGGACTGCAAAACCCAAGATTGATTTCTTACCCGTGGTGCCTCAGCTCGGCCACATCGGCGACGGACAATCCAGCGTCTCCCTGAGCATTCCGCTGAGCAAGGCCCCGCGCACTCAGTCAAAGAGTTTCTACGTGGTCATTGACCAAGCCGAAGGAGGCGCGGCACTCGGCGCACGAACGCTTACCATGGTCACACTGCTGCCGAGCGACTAACCAAGTCCTTTGTCAGAGGTATAAATCGCCGCGAATGTTTTGCGCAAGGTATTTTTCTGTACCTTGCCCATCGTATTTCGCGGCAGCTCATCAACGACGAGAATTCGCTTCGGTACTTTGTATCGGGCCAGACGTGACTTGACCGAATCGATGATGGTTTCTTCCGAAAGAACTGCGCCCGGCCTTGCCACAACGGCTGCGGTGACGCCCTCCCCGAAATCCGGATGGGGCACCCCGAACACCGCACTTTCCAGCACGCCGGCCAGCGCATCCAATTCGGTTTCGACCTCCTTGGGATACACATTGTAGCCGCCGCTGATCACAAGATCCTTGGCCCGGCCCACAATATGCACGTAGCCGTCGCGATCGATACGGCCTACATCACCGGTTTTAAACCAGCCGTCAGCGGCGAATTCGCTGCGCGTTTTCTCCTCATCCCTCCAATAGCCCGCAAACACATTAGGGCCCCGGACTTGAAGCGTGCCGATCACGTCCGGCTCAGCCTCCACGGCGCCGGTTTCGGCGTTGGTGACCCGGATCGTGGTTCCCTGCAGCGGCAGTCCGACTGATCCGGGCAGGCGCAGACCGTCGTACGGGTTCGACGTGTTCATTAAAGTCTCCGACATTCCATAGCGCTCCAGAATCACGTGCCCCGTGCGCTGCAGGAATTCTCTGTGAGACTCGGACAGCAATGGCGCCGATCCTGAAATGAACAAGCGTACCGTCGCGGTAGTTTCTTGACCGAGTCCATTCTGCTGCAGCAGTCGGGTGTAATGCGTCGGGACCCCCATAAACACCGTCGCTTGCCGCAAATGCTGCAGCGTTTCTGCGCAATCGAATTTAGACAAGAAAAATAGGCTCGACCCGGAGGCGAGAACGGTATTGATCGCGGCGAACAAGCCGTGAATATGAAACAGCGGCAATGCGTGCAGCAGCACATCGCTGCTCGTAAAGCGCCACGCCTCGGCCAATACAGCGGCATTGGACACGAGATTGGCGCGTGTCAGCATCGCGCCTTTTGAGCGCCCCGTGGTTCCGGAAGTGTAAATGATCGCTGCGATCGAACTCGGATCAAACCTCGTTGGAAGTTTGCAATCAATTGACGACTCCGCGGCCCTGAGCAACGACCCATCCCCGTTCGCGCCCAGCGTCTCGATCACCATGCCCGTCTCTCTCGCCAGCGGCTCGCTCAGGCTCAGGTCCTGCGGCCGAATGACAGCCACGCGCGGCTGCGAATCGCGCAGAAAATATTCGACTTCGTTGGGCGTGTTCGCAACGTTGATGGGCACAAACACGGCACCCAAACGCAGGCAGGCCGCATAGAGAAGGACCGCTTCCGGGGATTTGTCGACTTGAACCGCGATGCGGTCGCCCGGCAGCGCGCCGCGCTGACTTAAGGCAGAAGCGATTCGGCCGGACTGCTCGCGAAGCGCGGCGTAGCTGAAGTCTCGCCCCTGCGGTGTCCTGAGAAACAGACGGTTCGCGCAACCGGGAGGCTGTTCGAACCAGCCGGCTGGATCCCTTGCGAATGACATCGCGGCATCATGCCATAGCATCGCTAGTAGTGCGGCGGCCTTTCCTGCTCCGCGGAGCGGACCTCATCGGACGGCGCGACCTCGAGTCGGTCCCTGACGGCCTTGAGTTGCGCTTCCAGCGCCTGGATTTCTCGGTGCTGTCGAAATACCACATCGCTGAGCTCGGCCATGGCGCGCTCCAGATAGGCTATTTTCGATTGGACTTGCTCCAAGGACTCATGCATCGGAGCTAGCCCTTCACGCCATAAAATAAATAGTCGGCTGTATACGACGCGCGAAGCTGCTGCCCGGCCTGATCCTGCCGGCACGCGACTTGGGGGGCATTGCCTCCCACCGTATTCAATCGCTGAACGAACTGCACGCCCGTGAACACGCCATGTCCTGAGGTGGCCTTGGCACGCAGAAGCAGCCAGGGAATCGAGCTTGGGTTCGGGCTGTCGTAGCGAGCAACCATTTCCCCGATCACCTTGCTGCCGTCGTTGGCTTCCCAGGACGGGCCGGCGTAATGTTTTCCGAAGTTCCGGCCGCCCTTGGTCAAAAGGGTGGCTTCCGGCGCTTTGAACGCCCATTCGAACTGAGAGGCATCGCTCTTCGTCGGCTGGCACTGATAGATTTGCACGCCGGTGGCATGCAGCTGTTTGATCAGCGCTTGAGCGGCAGGTACTTGCAGCGGTCCGGGTACGGACGGCGCCGTCGCGCATCCTGCCGCCGCCATACACACCGACATCTGCAACATTCGCGGAAACAACCGTAGCTTCATGTGCCCTCCTATGTCGACACTGTGTGCGCATTATGTCAGCAGATGCGCCTGACGAGTGGCGGTTAAGTGCGCTATTGTTCGCCCATCATGCAACGAAAGCCTCAGCGGCGCGTACTCGTCATCGATGTCGGCGGCAGTCATGTCAAGACCCGGGTTTCGAACCACAGTGACATGCGTCAGTTTGAATCCGGCCCCACCCTCACGCCGCCCCGGATGGTTTCGCGGGTGCTGCGGCTGACCGGCGATTTGAAATATGACGTTGTATCGATCGGATATCCGGGCGTGGTCGTGCACGGCAAGATCGTCACCGAACCGTTCAATCTCGGACGTGGTTGGGTTGGCTTTGACTTTCGCAAGGCCTTTGGCCGGCCGACATTGCTCATGAATGATGCTGCGATGCAAGCGATCGGCAGCTACGAAGGCGGCCGCATGCTTTTTTTGGGTTTGGGCACGGGGCTGGGTTCGGCACTGATTGTCGACGGTACGGTAGCTCCAATGGAACTTGCGCATCTGCCCTACAAACGCGGCCGCAGCTACGAAGATTACTTGGGCGACCGAGGGCGGCACCGATTGGGCGCCAAAAAGTGGCGTCGCGTGGTCGCAGATGTGGTCGCGCAACTCAGTAAGGCATTAGAAGCCGACTACGTGGTCATCGGCGGCGGCAACGCTCGCAAATTGAAAAAGCTGCCGAGTAACGCGCGGCTTGGAAACAACGACTTTGCCTTTCTGGGCGGTTTTCGGGTTTGGCGTCCTTCCGCGCGACGCACTTAAGATCTACTTATTTGGCGCGCCGCAGTTCAAATCCCAATCGGGGAAAATGCACGACCACTTTTCCGGCGCGCGGATCTTGTCGCGCGATCGAGATTCGATCCTTGGTAGCGGCATATAAGACGCCCTCGATCGGGTCGGTGCCGGTGTCGGTCGCCGCCACCACCACTTTCTCGCCGCTGGAGATGCCGTGGGATCCGGCGTGATTCCCGGCAGCAGGCTCGGGGGCGGCGCCGTGAGCGATGGCAATCGCGGCCTCGCTGTCGAGTTTCTCCTGAGTACCGTGACCGAACGCAGACATGCGTGTTCGCCACGCCTGCAGTGCGGGGTAGGACTCAAGAATCTTCGCCACGGGACCGCCGCGCTCGAGGAACCAGATATTGTGATAAATCGAGAAATCCGAAATGCTGGGTGCCGATCCGAAGAAGAATTTCTGTTTTCCGAGCATCTCTTCAAGCCGATCGAGATACAACGTAAACGCCGCGCTCGCATCTGCGGGACGCATGCGGGGAAGACTGGCACGAAAGATGTTTCGGTCATCGCCGAAGGCCTTGATCGCTTCCGGCGGCACGCCCTCGAACATGTGCGCAATTCCGGCCGGCTGCATGGTGAAAGCAACCGTCGTCCAAAATAGCGTCGAATCGGCCCATTGAGCGAGGATTCGCGATGCCGCCGCGATGCCGCTCGGAAATAGCGTGGGCTGCGGCGACAGCGCTTCGATGGCCTCCGCGATGAGCGAGGTGTCGCAGTAGATATCTGCGCCGATCTGCATGACCGGTGTCTTGCGATAGCCGCCGGTGAGCGCCGTCAAATCGGGTTTCGGCATGATGTTGGGAATGTGCACCGAGGACCAAGGCAGGCCTTTGAGCCCGAAAATCAAGCGGATTTTCTCGGCGAAAGGCGACATCGGATAGTGATGCAAAATGAGTGTCTTCATGTGCTTCGTCGATACTCAGCCATCGGACCCGGCCCCTGATTTTAGATATTTGAAGGTTCCCATCGACTTGGCTATCAATCGATCGTCGGTATCGCGCGCCTCACCCTCGCAGAACGCCATGGTCGTAGAGCGGTGAAACGCGTAGCCCGAGACAATCAAGCGCGAGCCCGCCTTGGCGGGCTGCAGAAAACTGGTCTTCATTTCCACCGTCACGCCCCCGCCGGCGCTCGCATTCAGCGAACGACCCGCCACCGCCATGGCTACATCGAGCAGGGACATGAGCACGCCGCCATGCGCAACCGACCAGCTATTGAGGTGCCAAGGCTCAAGATTCAGCGCAACGACCGAGCGCCCATCGGCGGCGCTGATGAACTCGACACCCAGCTCCTTGATGAACGGCACATTGAGTCGAAATGCGGTCGATTGAGTCACACGAAACCGTACCTTGCGCCGCCCTGGCATGTCAATCGAGTGGCACAATACTGAAATCATGACTGCCGGCGCCGCGAGTATTCTGCGTTTCACTGTCACGCTGCTGGCAACTCTGCTGGTCGGATTGCCGGGCATCTGGGCAGCTTTGGCGATCTGGTACCAGGCGCCGGGCGGACAGCCGCTGAAGAGCGGCCTGCTCGTGCTGTGGATGGCGTTCAGCCTTGCGACGCTGATCGCGCTCTGGCAGGGCCGCGCAGGCCTGGCTGTGCTGGCCTTTGCGGTGGCGTTCGGCGCCCTGCTTTTCTGGTGGCAGCACATCGCGCCGTCCAATAATCGCAATTGGGCAGATGACGTCGCACGGATCACCAGCGGCACGATCGAGGGCAACCGGGTCACCTTGCACAATGTGCGCCATTTCGATTGGCGTACGAACGATGACTACACGCAGCGTTGGGAAACCCGGGTCTATGATCTCGACAAACTCGATTCAGTCGACATGATCATGTCGTATTGGGATGGCTGGGCGATTGCGCACATGCTGGTGTCGTTCGGCTTCGAGGATGGCCAGCACGTGGCTTTTTCCGTGGAAGTCCGGCGTGAGAAGCATAGAACTTATTCCGAGATCGGCGGCTTCTTCAAGAGATACGGGCTCAGCATCCTCGCAGCCGATGAGCGGGATGTGATCCGCGTCCGCACCAACGTTCGAGGCGAGGACGACTATCTCTATCGGATTCGCATGCCGGTGCCCGCGATGCGCTCGCTGTTTCTCGGTTACGTCGAGCAGGCGGACAGGCTGGTGAATGAGCCCCGCTTCTACAACACCATCACGGTCAACTGCACCACTCTCGTCTATCACATGATGAAGCGAATCGCCGGTTATCTACCATGGAGCTACCGGCTGCTGTTTACAGGCTACCTGCCTGCGTACGTCTACCGCGTGGGCGGGCTGGATCAGCGATTTTCACTGGAAGAGCTGCGCGCACTCGGACGAATCACCGACCGCGCGAAACAGTCCGACCGCAGCGACACATTCTCCGCCGATATCCGCCGCGGCATCCCGGCGATCGACCCTGCTCAGTTGCCGCCGAGTGCACCCTAGTGCGCGTTAACGCACCCTAGTGCAGCGGCGTGAAGCCGTAGTGTTGAAACGCGGCACTACCCTCAGGCCCGCGGATATAAGCTAGGAACTTGGCGGCATCGGGCTTCGCGCCGATGGTCAATGCCACCGGATAAACGATGGGCGTATGCGTGGCGGCAGGAAACGTGTCGACCACGCGCACTTTTTTATCGATGAGCGCGTCGGTTGTGTACACGATGCCGAGCGCCGCTTCGCCGCGGTCGACGAACGCGAGGGCCGAGCGCACGCTGTCGGCGCGCACCAGGCGCGCTGACACCTCATCCCAGACGCCAAGGTTGGCCAGCGCTTCATGTGCGTAGCGGCCTACCGGTACGGAATCCGGATCGCCGGTCGCCAATCGTCCCTTGCCCAGGGTTGCGGCCAGCGCAAAATGCGGTTGGATCTTCAGGACAATTTTGCTGTCCGCCGGAGCTATCAAGACCAACTGATTTCTCACCACGTCGCGCCGAGTCGCAGGCTGAATTAGCTTTCGGGATTCCAGGTAATCCATCCACTCGAGATCTGCGGAAAAAAACATATCGGCCCGCGAGCCGTTTTCAATCTGGCGGGCAAGGGCCGAACTCGCCGCAAACGAGAAGCGCACCGGGATCGATGCGTCCTTGGTGAAACCATCCCCCAATTCTTGCAGCACATTGGTCAGGGATGCAGCGGCAAAAACCGTGATTGACGACTTGTCTTGATCCGCGGCCCCGGCCTGCGCCCCGACAAGACAAGCCGTCAGCAGCCAACAGCCGACAAGCTTTTTCATGTGGCTAGGAGCCTGAGTATTTCGCGTGAGCCACGGGAAATACTCAGACAGGCTCCTAATTGTGGGCCAGAACGGGGCTGCCGCTATACAGTTCCGGAAAGGTGTGCCTAAAATTTTCGATCTTGGGTATGTCGTAGATCGCGATGTATGGCTGCGTGGGGTTGTGAATCAAATAGTCCTGGTGATAGTCCTCAGCTGCATAGAATCCAGTGAGCGGATCTACGCGCGTGGCGATCGGGCGCGCAAAGGCATGGGCCTGATCCAATTGGCTGATGTAGGCCTGGGCAATTCGTTTCTGATTGTCATCCGCATAGAAAATCGCGGAACGATATTGGGTGCCGACATCAGGACCTTGACGGTTGAGCTGGGTGGGATCGTGCACGACCGAAAATGCGATCTGCAGAATCTGGCCGTAGGAAATAGCCGCCGGATCGAAAGTGATCTTCACCGATTCAGCGTGGCCGGTGCCTCCTGAGCTGACGGTCTCATATTGCGCGGTTGATCTGTCGCCGCCCGCGTAACCTGCGACCACCTTTTTAACGCCCCTCACATGCTCGAACACCCCTTGCACGCCCCAAAAACAACCTCCCGCGAGCACTGCACTCTGCGTAGGTCCAGCCGCCTTCGGGTTGTCGACCGCCGGGGGCGCAATGATCACCGGAGCCTCTGCCCCGAACAGCGGCGAGTGCCACAGCATGACGCCGCTGAACGCTGCGCCTACCGCCAACGCAAGCCGCATCCGAGATGCCAATTTCCGAAATGTCATACTTCTTTCCTCTCCTATGCGCGGGCCGCGAAGTGCAGCGCAACTGAATTCATGCAATAGCGCAAACCCGTGGGCTTCGGGCCATCGTCAAATACATGTCCCAAATGAGCATCGCAGCGGCGGCAGGAAATCGCGTCGCGCTCCATCCCCAGAGTTCTATCGCTGCTTTTGACGACATTCAGCGCGGAGATCGGCTGCCAGAAGCTGGGCCAACCGGTACCGGATTCAAACTTGGTTTTCGAATCATAAAGCGCGGTATCGCAACACACGCAGTGGTAGATGCCGTCGGCATGATTTCTGTCGTATTCGCCGGTAAACGCGATCTCCGTGCCGGCCTGGCGCGCGACACGATAGGCGGCCGGCGAAAGCTGCCCTTGCCACTGCGCATCGGTTTTCACGATCTTCGCAACCCGCGCTATACCCAGGCTCTTGCCGGCAGGCGAGAAATTCTCGATTGACACTTCGCTGTTCAGCGCAGGCCCCGACAGCGTTGCCGCAGATACTCTGAGGAACGGGATGGCCGACAATGCACTCAAACCCCAGACAAAATAACGACGACTCATCAGCGCGCTCATAACCTGTCCCTCAACCAAACGTAAATGAATAAGCCTGCACACCGGGATCTAGAAACTCGATCGAAAACACATGCTCGCGCACATCTCCGCTCTGCCGGATCAGCTGATAGAGGCGTTGTCGATCGATGGCCCCTGCGCCGTTGGAATCCGTGTCCGCGCCATGATTCGCCGCGGGCGCGGCCCCATCCAGCAGCACCCGAAAGCGCACCGGTTTGCCATCGCTGCTCGGACCTAAAACCAGATGTAAATCGCGCGCATAGAACCGAAACTCAATTTTTCCGGGTACGGCTCCCAGAACCGCTTTCTCAGGGTCTACATTCCATGACCCGCTCAACGCCCATTGATTCAATCTTAATGCAGCCGGCGCCGAATAACCGTGCAGTTTGTCTTGCGAGAAGCCGCCGGGTGACGCGAAATTCTCAGCGCGGCGATATCCGACATAGGTCTCCGGTGACTGATCGTGCGCTTCGTCAGGCGGCGCCTGGACACCCTCAGCCTTGGTCGAGCCCATTCCGGGGGGCGGCAGATCGGTCTGCCCGGCATCGGTCAGCAATTTTCGAAGCGTCTGCTCGGACTCATCGTAATTGCCTTCGCCGAAGTGGTGGCCGCGGATGCGGCCGGTGGCATCAATGAAGTAGTGCGCGGGCCAATATTGGTTATTGAAGGCCTGCCAAATGGCATAGTCGTTGTCCAGCGCGACCGGATAGGTCACCTTCAAATCAGCGACGGCGCGCCGCACATTGTTCGGGTCCTTTTCGAAGGCGAATTCCGGTGCATGCACGCCAATGACGACCAATCCGCGATCTTTGTATTTCTGGTACCACGACTCCACAAAGGGCAACGCACGCAGACAATTGATGCAGGAATAGGTCCAGAAATCGACCATCACGACCTTGCCACGCAAGGCTTCAGGCGTGAGCGGCGGTGAATTCAGCCACAGTGTGGCGCCGGCAAATGAGGGGATCTCCCCTTCCACCGGCAGGTCTCCCGCAGGTTTCGCAGCGGACATCATCATCGCGTGGCCGTCGGTCTTGCTCATCGCCATGCTGGAATTGCTCATGGCCATGCTGCCGCCTGGAGTGCCGGGGTCGCGTGGATTGATCTTATCGATCAGGGATTGTTCCAGGCTGTTGGTCCCGTTGAGCGACAAGCGCGTCAGCACGGTGGAATCCCACCCAAATACAATGGCCACCACTGCGAGCAGCACCGCTACGCCCAGGGCCCGTCGTATCCACTCACCGGTGCCCAGCGATTTCTTCAGGAAAGCAAAGACCCTTCCGCCGGCGAGCAGTGCGACGGCCAGCGAGGTTGCCGCTCCGGCGGCGTAGGAAAACAGCAGCAACGTGGTGCGGGCATTTGGCCCGGAGATGGCTGCGCCGGTAAGAATGAGTCCAAGAATGGGGCCGGCGCACGGCGCCCAAAGAAGGCCGGTCGCGACGCCCAGAAGCAGCGAATTCACGAGGCCGAACCGGCTGCTTCCCGGGGTGGGC
>DATHFB010000354.1:0-12159 GCA_035318305.1 Steroidobacteraceae bacterium
GCGGAAGAAAAGGGACTGCTGGGATCCGATTATCTCGGCAAGCATTTGCCGATTCCCGCGGGCAAAATCGCGTTGGACTTGAACTACGACGCCATCTTGCCCCTCGGCATGCCGCAATCCGTCAACGTTACGGGCGCTGAGCGAACCTCGTTCTACCCCACCGTTGAAAAGACGGCCGCCGTCTTTGGATTTGAGATTCAAGCGGATGCCGAGCCCGGTGCGGGCCACTACTACCGCTCCGATCACTTCAGCATGGCGCGGGCCGGCGTGCCGGCTTTCTCCATCAACACCGGCGTGAAATTTGCGGGTCATCCGCCGGAGTGGGGAAAGGCGCAGCACGAAGAATACACGGCGAAGCGTTACCACCGTCCCAGCGACGAATTTACGCCGGACATGGATTTCACCAGTGATGCAGCGGTTGCGAAATTCGGCTTTGCCCTGGGTTGGCAAGCGATGCTCGCGAACGGCACGGTGAACTGGCTGCGGGGCGATGAGTTCGAGGCGACGCGGCTGCACGGAACCGCACACTAGCCGCTGCGACGTTGCGGCTGCGACGTTGCGGCTACGACATCGCGGCCGCGACATCAGCGGCTGCGACATCCAGATGCCGCGAGATAACGCCCTGTCATAATCCGGGACGAGGTGATTGCGTCGCTTCGCGGCGACGAGGCTGCGCCGTAAGTTCAGCGAGTCCGGCGGAGCGTGCACCAGGTCGCATTCCAGAGCAGGCACGAGCCGGTAGTCTGCGCTTCGTTCTCACACGACGGAGTTTCCATGGTCGACCATTCAATGACGGGCACTTTCCAGATCCCGCAGGATCTATTGTCCGAAGCCAAGCGTGCCTCGAAGGCGAAAAACGAGGGATTGCACGTCGAGGGGTGGCGCAACTCCTGGTTGTCGCGCATTGCGGAGATGCTTGTCGGAAAGGACTAGGAGCCTGTCTGATTATTCCGCGTGAGACAGGCTCCCAGATCGCCGTAGGAAAAAGTTTACGGGCCCGTAAGCCGCGCGTAAAAGTGCGATTTTAAGTCAAATCGGCTGGTTGCCCTCACGCACCGGGATTAGTATGGCGCACGGAGGGGCTACATCCATGCGCCTGGCACGTCCTGTTTATGAGAGCTTGCCGCTTGTTTACATGCTGATCGGCGGATTGGCGATATTTCTTTTTTATATCAATCCGCTGGGTTTTGCCGGTAAGACCGCCTTCCTGATCGGCGTGCTCGCCGAGACGGCGGCTCTGACGCTATTTTTACGGCGTCGCGATTTTCGCGAATTGAGCCGTGAGTACAACGGCGAAACCATCGAGCTGCCTTCCAATCTAAACCGCTAGCTTGGTTTGGGCATGTCGAGGACACCCGTGACGATACCGGCCACGAGTCCGGTGTCCGCAGGATCCAATGTATTCCTCAAGCGCGGCGACCGCTCGTCGATATACATGATCTCGTGCTGGCCGACCTGAACCACGTCGCCGTCATTCAAGTTGTGCCGCCGCACCCGTTTGGATTTAACGAAAATACCATTGGTGCTGTTGAGATCTTCGATGAGGCAGGAGTCCGGCTGCGTCACGATCTGGCAGTGATGCCGGCTGATGAATTTGCTGTCGATTTGTAAATCATTGTCCGGCGTGCGGCCGATCACCAGACGTCCGGGCTTCAATTCGCGCTCCACCACTGTTTTGCCTTCGCTCGCGAGCAGAATCCGGCCCACCACATGGTGGAATTCACTTTGCGGCGGCACATTGTGCTCCGGGTTGGGAATCCTCATCCGGTTCGTGCCGGAGGCGAATTCGACCCACTGCAGTTCGCGTATCGCGGCGTCGAGCTCCGCCATCGTTACGTTATCCTGGTCCTTGCCGTAGGCCGCCATCAGACAGGTATCGCAAAGCGTATTGACGAGCCGCGGCACGCCGCCCGTGTACTTGTAGATGGTCGCGTAGGTGTCTTCCGCGAATATTCGCCGTCCCTGCGATCCTGCCACCTCGAGACGATGGTCGATGTAGGCATTCGTTTCCGCCTTGCTGAGTGCGGTCAGATGAAAACGCAGGCGGACGCGTTGCGCGAGCTGGATCAGATCCTGAGAGTTGAGCTTGTCGTTCAATTCCGGCTGGCCGGCGAGAATGATGCGCAGCACTTTTTCCTTCGTCGTCTCCACCCCCGACAGCATGCGCACTTCCTCGAGCACGCGGTTGGTAAGATTCTGAGCTTCATCGACGATCAGCAGAACCTTGCGCCCGCTGCTGTGTTGTTCCGCGAGGAACTGATTCAAGGTCGCCAGAACCTCCGGCTTCTTCATGCCGAACGGTGAGAATCCGAACTGTACGAGCACGGACTGCAGGAACGCCGTCGGCGACAATTGTGTTTGATTGATCTGCGCCGCGACGACGTCGCTTTGCAGCTCGCGCAGAAATGTCTCGATCAAGGTGGTTTTGCCGGCGCCGATTTCGCCGGTAATCACCACGAAACCGTCTGTAAACCAGATGGTCGATTCCATGTACGCTTTGGCGCGCGCATGCTGCTTGCTGAGGTACAAGAATTGCGGGTCCGGGCTCAAGCGGAACGGCAATTCGTGGAGTTTGAATAGTTCTAAGTACATCCCGCTTGCCAGTCTAAGGTATTGATGGCTGAAGCGAAAATCGGCCGGTTCAGGCCCATTCGATCAATTTCAGCGCCGCGGCGAGCGCCCGGTTGCGGTCCTTTGATTGACGCTTGAGGATGGTGCAATGGCCCAATTTGCGCCCGGGGCGCGGCTCTTTGCCGTAATCATGAAACGCCAACCCCTCGATCGCCAGCAAACGTTCGCGATCAGGCATTTTCCCGAGAAAATTGATCATCGCCGTGTGCCCCAGAGCGCGGCAGCTGCCGAGCGGCAGATCGCATATCGCACGCAGATGATTCTCGAACTGGCTGGTGACGCAGCCCTCGATGGTCCAGTGCCCCGAGTTGTGAACCCGGGGCGCCATTTCATTGGCTACCAGACGACCGTTCACCACGAAAAATTCAATGGTGAGCACCCCGATGTAGTCGAGGCTGATCATGACGCGCTTGAGGTAAAGCCGCGCGCTCCGTTCCAGTGCCGCGTTTGCATACGGTGCCGTGCTGTATCGCAGAATGCCGCCGCCGTGCGTGTTGGCGGACAAGGAATAAAACACGGTCTGCCCGGCCGCTGATCGCGCGCCGACCAGCGACACTTCGCGCGAAAAAGCTTGGAACTTCTCGTAGATCAAGCCTGGGCCGCCCATCGCGTCCCAGGCGGCGTCAATATGGGCAGCTTCCCGCAGCACGAATTGTCCCTTGCCGTCGTAGCCCAAGCGGCGCGTTTTCAAAACGCCCGGAAGCCCGATTCTCTGAGTTGCCGCGGCCAAGTCTCGCTTCTCGTCAACGGCGGCATGCGCAGCCACGGGGATTTTGAGCCTGGCAAACAAAGCCTTTTCCGCAAGACGATCTTGCGATACTTCCAGTGCCGCTCGAGGCGGCCGAACCATCGTGATTTTTTCGAGGGGCTGCAGCGCGCTGCCGGAGATGTTCTCCCAGTCGAAGGTGACGACATCGCTGCGCGATGCCAACTCGGCAAGCCGCGCAGGATCCTCGAGCGCTCCGACGAGGCTGGACGCTACCTGCGCCCCGGGCGTGTCTCTGCTGCGATCCAGAAACAGGCATCGTATGCCGAGGGGATATCCGGCCAGCGCGAGCATGCGCCCCAATTGGCCCGCTCCCACGATACCGACGCGCGGTAATCTCAAGAGGTGCGGGGATCCGGCTTGGCGAGCACCGCCGCGGTCTGTGCCTTGCGAAAGGCATCCAGGGCCGTGCGTACGTCTGCATGCTCATTCGCAAGCATCGCCGCGGCAAATAGTGCGGCATTCTTGGCGCCGGCGGCGCCGATCGCAAAAGTGGCGACGGGTACGCCGCCCGGCATTTGCGCAATGGACAGCAATGAATCGATGCCGTTCAATACTTTGGATTGAATCGGAACGCCGAGCACGGGGAGGGAAGTTTTCGCCGCGGTCATTCCCGGCAGATGTGCCGCACCGCCGGCGCCGGCAATGATGGCCTTGAGGCCGCGGTCGCGCGCAGAAGCTGCATATTCGAACAACAGGTCCGGCGTGCGGTGAGCCGAGATCACGCGAACCTCGTGCGCAATCCCCAAGTGGGTCAGGGTATCGGCCGCGGCCTGCATCGTTTCCCAGTCGGAAGACGACCCCATAATGACTCCGACCAAGGCTTTCATCGCAGCAAGTTTACCAATCTATCCGAGCAACTGGCGCAGAAAGGCAAAAAGCTCCCGGGCGCCGACCGGCGAACGCTGTTCCAAACGCTCTTTTTCAGCCTTTTCGAGCAGTTTCGCCAAGGCCGCCCGGTCGGCGTGCGGATACTCCTCGATCAATTCATCCAAGGCTACCGCGGGTTCGGACAACAACCGATCGCGCCAGCGCTCGATTTGCTGAAATTGGCGAATTTCCACATCGTGGCGCTGTTTGCGCTCGGCCAGCTTCGCGAGGACGGGCTCCGGATCTATGGTGCGCATCAACTTACCGATGTATTGGCGTTGCCGGATCTGCGCGCCATGAGACGGCAAGCGGCGCAGGTCGCGCAGCGCGACAAAAAGATTTTCGGGTAAATCCAGCGCCTTGATTTCCTGATCCGGAAGGGCGGACAGTTTGATGCCCAGTTCCTGTAAAGACGCCGCTTCGCGCTTGCGCGCGCTCTTGCTGAGCCGTTGCTCCTCGGATTCGCCAGAATCCTGGGTTTCATTTTCGCTGGTCATATTCCCCATGCTATCACTCGGGCCGGTACAATCACCGGTTGGATTGCCCCAACCTGGGGGGTCGGAGATGCCGATGGCCGAGACAATGAGCCCTGTGCGCCTTACCCAATCAGACCTCGAGTCGATTATCGAGCGCGCCCTGCAGGAAGCCCGCGCCCGCGGCGCTTCCCAGGCCGAGGCCGCCGTCAGCCAGGATACGGGTCTTTCCGTGGGGGTGCGGCTGGGCGAGGTCGAGACGCTCGAGCATCAGCGGGACCGCAGCATGGGCATTACGGTGTACTTCGGGCAGCGCAAGGGCTCGGCCAGCACCGCGGATTTCTCTCCCGAAGCCGTGGGCGCTACGGTCGCCAAGGCCTGCAGCATCGCCCGATTTACCGCGGAAGACGCCAGTTCCGGTCTTGCGGACGCGGCCTTGATGGCACGCACGCCGCCGGACTTGGACCTGTCGCATCCCTGGAATGTAACGGCGGACCGCGCCATCGAGATCGCCAAATCCTGCGAGGCGGCCGCCCTCGGATTCGACTCGCGCATCAACAATTCCGAGGGTGCATCGGTCGGCACCCACCAGGGTCTGCATGTCTACGGCAACACGCACGGTTTCGTCGGCGGCTATCCGACCACCTCGCATACGGTCAGCTGTGTGGTCCTGGCCGGAACGGGCGAGGACATGCAGCGCGACTATTGGTACACCAGTTCGCGCGACTGGCAGGAATTGCAGGACCCGGAAGCCGTCGGCCGGGAAAGCGCGCGGCGTACGATTGCCCGGCTGGGACCGCGTAAAATCAGCACGCGGCGCGCAGCGGTGCTGTTCGTGCCGGAGCTGGCTCGTGGTCTCATCGGTCATTTCGTCGCGGCCATCCGCGGCAGCAGCCAATATCGGCAGGCGTCGTTTCTGCTGAATTCCGCAGGGCAGCAAGTGTTTCCGGCAAATTTCTCCATTGCCGAGCGGCCGCACTTACCCAAGGCGATGGCGAGCGCGCCGTTCGACGACGAGGGAGTGGCGACCCGCGATCGTGAGCTGGTAGCGGCGGGCGTACTGACCGGTTATATCCTGTCCAGCTACTCGGCGCGCAAGCTCGGGCTTCAGACCACCGGCAATGCCGGCGGCTCGCACAATCTCATCGTGGCGCCGACTCTGACGGGCGGCATGGCCGCCATGCTGTCGCGCCTCGGCACCGGCTTGTTGCTGACCGAGCTGATGGGTCAGGGGGTGAACACGGTGACAGGCGATTACTCGCGCGGCGCGGCGGGATTCTGGGTCGAAAATGGCGAGATCCAATTCCCGGTCGCGGAAGTCACCATCGCCGGCAATCTGCGCTCGATGTTTCTAGGATTAGCCGCGGTAGGCGATGACATCGATGCCCGCGGCGGCGTGCGGGTGGGCTCCATATTGGTCGAGGAAATGACCATCGCGGGCGAATGAAGTCAGGCCTTCGCGGCGATGAAATCCTTGAGTGATCGGTCCCTCAAGGGCTCCTCCATCGCACTTTCCACCTCGCGGAGCAGCGCGACCGCGGCGGCTACACCGTGTGTTTCGATGGCCAGCCGGCCGCGGTGCAGTACGCGAATGACCTCAAAGATCTCGGCGAGCTGAATCGAACCGATGTCCTTGCCGGGAACGAGATGCCCGTCTTCGGTTGCCAAAATCAGGCCCTTCTGTTCCAAACCGTGAAGCACCGGCGCGAGCGCGATGCTGGGCATGTCGAGTTCCGCAGCAAGCGCACGGCCCGTCCAAGCGGTCTTGCCCGCGGCGTAGTCGCGGCCGATGAGGTACATGACGGAGAGCGCGACTTGCTCGCGATCCCGCCCCGTCAGTTCGAATGATTCCTGACCATGGCGCAGGTACTGCGGGAATTGCAGGTAGAACGCCAGCTGCGCGCCGATCAACAAAATGAGCCAACTCAAGTAGACCCAGATGAGCGTCGTGAGGACGATTGCAAATCCCGTATAGATGGCCACCAAGGACGAGGAATACACGATGAATGCCGTAAATACTTTGCCGACCAGCGCCCACACGATGCCGGAGGTGATGCCGCCGATGAGCGCGGCCCGCAGCTCCACTTTTGTATTCGGAATGAACACGTACATGAACGTGAAGATGATCGTCACGACCAAGTAGGGCAGCACTTTTCCGGTGCCGCCCAGGATCCAGGCCAGCGGCTCGATGGTATCCACCCATTGGGCGAACGGGCTGCGTTCGGCGCTCGCCAACAAACCCAATGCAACCGCGAGTAGGATGGGACCCAGGATCATGACGCTCAGATATTCGGTGAAGCGGCGCACAAAACTTCTCGGCCGATCGACACGCCACAGAAAATTGAAGCTGGTTTCGACTTTTTGAATGGTGGTGACGACGGTGTAGACGAGAAAAGCCAGGCCGATCGTTCCCAATAGATCGCCGCGCATATTCGTGACGAATTGCATGACGCTCTCCGTCAGTTGCGCCGATGCAGCTCCCAGCGGCGCAAAGAATTGATCGAGGATGAATTTCAAATCGCCGCGCGCGCCCAAGCCTTTCAGAATCGAAAAGCTGAACACCAGCAACGGCACGACCGACAGCAAGGTCGTATACGCCAGACTCATCGCACGCACGCTGATTTCGCCGCGCAGCCAATCGCGAATCAGCGCCGCGGGATAGCGCACGACGCGCAGGATGGGACCCCACGGAGGTCCCATGGTGCGCGAACCGGTGAACAGTCCGTCTTCGAGGTCTTCGAACCACTTGAACATCGTTCGAGCCTTACACGCCGCATGGGGTATGGCAAGAATACTCGAGGCGGGCTGCTAAGCCGTCAACAGCTTCAGCGCCTCGCGATAATTATCGCTGGTGCGGGCCAAGATCTCCGCCGGCAGATGCGGCGCGGGCGGTTTTTTGTTCCAGTGCAGGGATTCCAAATAATCGCGCACGAATTGCTTGTCGAAACTCGGCGGACTGATCCCCGGTTTGTAGGATGCCATCGGCCAGAAACGCGAGGAGTCCGGCGTCAGTGCCTCGTCGATGAGAAACAATCGCCCCTGTTTATCGACGCCGAACTCGAACTTCGTATCGGCGATGATGATGTTGCGCGCGCGCGCATGTTCCGCCGCAAATCGATAGACCTCGAGCGCGATGCGCCGGACATCGGCGGCGCACTCCTTGCCGACCAGTTCAACCATGGCGTCGAAGTCGATATTCTCGTCGTGAGCACCGGCGGGCGCTTTTGAGGCCGGCGTGAATATGGGCTCCGGCAGGCGTTCTGCCATCCTCAAACCCGGCGGGAGGGGGATGCCGCAAACCGAGCCGTGCAGCTTGTAGTCCTTGAACCCCGAGCCGATGAGATAGCCGCGCACCACCGCTTCAATCGGCAACGCCGTCAGTTTTTTGACCACCATGGCGCGCCCGGCCAATTGCGCCCGTTCCGCGGCGTCGCTGATCACGTCCTCGACTCGCAGGCCGGAAAGATGATTGGGCGTGATATGGGTTGTTTTCGCGAACCAGAACAGCGAGATCTGGGTGAGTACTTGGCCCTTGAATGGTATGGGGTCCGGCAGCACCACGTCGAAAGCGGACAGCCGGTCGGTAGCGACGATCAGCAGATGCTCAGCATCCACATCGTAAATATCGCGCACCTTGCCCTGGTGAATTTTCTTGAGACTTCGTATGCGGGTCTCAAAAAGCGGTGCTGAATGCGAATACTGTTCCATGTGCAAGCGCTCGCGACTGCTACCATTGAAGGTCGGCGATTGTGGCGGGACAGGGCGTATAGGTCAACGCGAATGAGTTGGACAGGCGTTTTTTTTGGGGCATTGATCGGGCTGATGCTGACCAGGAGCGCCTGGGGGGCTGTGGTCGGCGCCATCATCGGCTACATGCTCGACCCCGGGACGGCGGGGCGGGTGGCGACGCCCAATGGATCCACATCCATTTCCAGTGAGTTCTTTCGCACCACATTCGAGATCATGGGGTATGTCGCCAAATCAGACGGCCGTGTGTCGGAGGCGGAAATCGACGCGGCTCGCAGGCTCATGCAGGAATTGAATTTAGGCGCCGCGGACGTCAGCGCAGCGATCGCGTGCTTCAGGACCGGCAAGTCGGCGGGCTACGATGCTGAACTCAGCATCGAGCGGCTGCGCGAGTCCTGCGGTCTGCGCTACGACCTGTTGCGGGCCTTCGTGGATTTGCAGTTGCGAGCGGCGCTCGCCGGCAACGGCATCTCGCCGCCGGCGCGCAGGATTTTAGCCGGGATAGCCGAGCGGCTGGGGTTATCCGCGCTCGAATTCGCGCACATGGAGGCATCGCTGCGCGGCAGACAGACGCGCGGCGGATCCGACAGCCTGGCAGAATGTTATGCGGAACTCGAGGTCGACGCGAATATCAGCGATCAAGAGCTCGTCAAGGCGTATCGGCGCCAAATGAGCCGGCATCACCCTGATAAACTCGTCGCGAACGGACTGCCGGAGTCGATGGCACAAATGGCGAAAGAGAAAACTCAGCGCATCCAGGAAGCTTACGAAGGCATACGAGCGGCGCGGGGAATGCGCTGAAGCTCATGGGCAACATCATAGCGCCTTCGATTCTGTCCGCTGATTTCGCACGCTTGGGCGAAGAGGTCAATGCCGTGCTCGCAGCGGGCGCCGATTGGATCCACTTCGACGTCATGGATAATCACTACGTTCCGAATCTCACCGTCGGTCCGGTGGTTTGCCAGGCGTTGCGCAAGGCGGGAGTCAAGGCGCCCATCGATGTGCACTTGATGGTGTCGCCGGTGGATCCTTTGGTGGTCGATTTTGCGAAAGCGGGCGCGACCAACATCAGCTTTCATCCGGAGGCGACGCAACATGTGGATCGCACCATTCAACTGATCCGCCATTCGGGTTGCAAACCAGGCTTGGTATTCAACCCGGCGACATCCTTGAATTGGCTGGATTACGTGATCGACAAGATCGATGTCATCTTATTGATGTCGGTGAATCCGGGATTCGGCGGCCAGGAATTCATTCCGGAGGTGCTGCCGAAACTTGGCGAGGCGCGTGCTCGAATCAAGGCTGCCGGGCGCGATATCCGGCTGGAAATCGATGGCGGCGTCAAGGTTGAGAATTGCGCGCGCATTGCCAGGGCGGGCGCCGACACGTTCGTCGCGGGCTCGGCAATCTTCGGCAGCGCGGATTACGCCAGCACCATCGAGGCCATGCGGGCGCAGATCGAATTAGGCGGTAAATCATCAGCCTAACGGGCCCTCGCGGACCCTGCAGGCTCATTCGTCGTCGTCTTCATCCTCATCGTCGTCATCATCATGAGATTCCGCGCGGGCATTCTTGGCGCCGCCGGTGTTTGCGCCGGCCTTCACCGGAACGATCAGGGGACGCGTCTTCACTTTGGGCCTCGCGTTGAACACCACGATGGTCTTGCCCGTGGCGCGCAGAAGTCCCTGCTCTTCCAACACTTTGAGAACGCGTCCGGCCATTTCGCGCGAACATCCGACCAGGCGCGACAGTTCTTGCCGGCTCACTTTGATCTGCATGCCTTCCGGATGCGTCATCGCATCCGGCTCGCCGCACAAATCCATGATGGCGTGGGCCACGCGGCCGGTCACGTCGACGAAGGCGAGATCACCTAATTTGCGGTTGGTGCGATCCAGGCGCGTCGCCAACTGCGTCGCCAATTCGAAAATCAAACCGGGGCTTTCCGCGGCGATTTGGCGAAAGCGCGGATAGGTCATTTCGGCCAGTTCCGATTGCTGGCGGGTGCGTACCCACGCGCTGCGCGTCGGCTGTTCATAGAACAAGCCCATCTCGCCGAAGAACTGGCCCTTGTTCAAATACGCCAGAACCATTTCGTTGCCGTCTTCGTCCTCGATCATGACTTCAACCGAGCCGGAGATGATGTAATAGAGAATGTCCGGCAGATCGCCGGCGTGAATGATCACGGTCTTGGAAGGGACTGTCCGGATTCGGCAGTAGCTCAAGAAACGATTGATCGCTGGGATATCGCTTAAGGCTTTTGCCCCTTCTTCCATGTTCACTCCCGCTGATTTCCTGGTCGGTTAAACGCCTATGCTGGCGCACGTTTTATTACATAAGTCCCGGAATCGCAAGCACTAAAGGGTTCCGGTACCGTTTCTCTATCACCCAAAGTCAGATCCAATACGAGCCGCGGGTCATCAGTTTGGATGTCGCGCGCATCGCCCATATTATTGGAAACGGCAGCGCTTTACCTCCCATCGAGGCGGCTTTCGCGCCGTGCTGCACCTCATCGTGCGTCATCTGTTCGAGTATGGCGCGACTGCGTGAGTCTTTCGCGCTCAGGCGACCCAGGTGATCGCGCAAATGCGATTCGACCTGTTTTTCGGTTTCCGCGATGAACCCCAGACTCGCGTGGTCGCCCAGCGCGCCGGCAAAGGCGCCTATGCTCAGCGAGCCAAAATACCAAAGGGGGTTCAATAGGCTGGTTCTGCCTTTCAGTTCTCTCAGTCTTTGCTCGCACCAGGCCAGGTGATCGATTTCCTCGGCGGCGGCCTGATGCATGGCGGACTTGACCTTGGGGTCGCGCGCGGTGAGGGCCTGACCCTGGTACAAGGCCTGGGCTGCGACCTCCCCGGAATGGTTGACCCGCATGAGGCGGGCCGACTCCAGACGGTCGGCCTCCTCGAGCGCGGCGGCGGCAGGCGCGTCGGGAATACCCCGGGAGGCCCGCGGTGGAACGCTTAAGGTCTTGATTATCTTATCTATTTCGCCTATCACGCGGTCCAAATGATCGAATCTGCGGGCGTTCATCGATACATTATATTATAGGGGCTGCCGCTTAAGGTCGGGCTGGCATCTGTGCCCGCTGTTCTGTACACTTTCGCGCCTTTCGTTAACGACCGAATCACTTGAGTATTTCCATGTATACCGTATTTTCGAAGCCTGAAGAAACTCGTGGCGACTGGTTCCTGGTCGACGCGGCAGGCAAAACCCTCGGCCGTTTGGCCTCTGAAATTGCGCATCGCCTGAAGGGTAAGCACAAGCCGAATTATGCGCCTCATCAGGACCTTGGCGACCACATTGTGGTGGTAAACGCCGGCGAAGTGCGCGTCACGGGCGCAAAACTCACGGACAAGTTCTATCATCAGCACACGGGCTACGTCGGCAATCTCAAGAGCATCTCCTTGGGCAAGCTGCTGGTTGAGCATCCGGAGCGCGCGATTCAATTCGCCGTGAAGGGCATGTTGCCGAAAGGCCCGTTGGGCCGCCGCATGTATAAGAAGCTGCATGTATTCGGCGGTAAAGATCATCCCCATCAAGCACAGCAGCCCAAAGCGCTGGAAATCTAAAAGTTCTAGGACAATCAATGGCAAATACAGCCGCGAATTCCTTTTACGGCACCGGCCGTCGCAAAACATCCAGTGCGCGGGTTTACCTGCGTCAAGGATCGGG
>DATHFB010000355.1:0-3941 GCA_035318305.1 Steroidobacteraceae bacterium
CGCGCAAACTGCGGTCTACGTCGTCCTGGCGGCCCTGGCTTCGGTCGCGCCTTGCCTCGGGCTCTATCCGGTATTTCTGATGAAGCTGCTGTGCTTCGCGATGTTCGCCTGCGCGTTTTATTTATTGCTCGGCTACACCAAGATGCTGTCCTTCGGCCATGCCGCCTATTTCGGAGCGTCAGCCTACGTCACCGGATGGCTCGCGACGGTACATGGGTGGGGAACCGTTGAAGCGATTTTGGGCGGCGCCGCGGTGTCCATGCTGCTGGGGCTCGTCATCGGTGCGATCGCCGTGCGCCGCCAGGGCATTTATTTTGCAATGATCACGCTGGCTTTGGCGCAAGTCGTGTACTTCATCTGTCTGCAAGCACAGTTCACGGGCGGCGAGAATGGGCTGCAGAGCATCCCGCGCGGCAGCCTCCTAGGGCTCATCGGCCTTGGCAACGATCGAATCATGTACTACTTCGTGCTGGCGGTCTTCGTCGGCGTGTTCATTTTCATACGCCGCATCGTGCACTCGCCCTTCGGCCAAGTCCTCAAGGCCATACGCGCGAACGAGCCGCGCGCCATCTCTTTGGGATACAAGGTTGATCGCTACAAGCTCACGGCCTTCGTGCTGTCGGCGAGCCTTGCCGGATTGGCCGGTTCCCTCAAGGCGTTGGTGCTGGGATTCGCGACGCTCTCGGATGTGAGTCAGACTACCTCCGGCGAAGTCATTCTGATGACCTTGCTGGGCGGCAGCGGCACCTTCCTCGGGCCGGTGATCGGCGCCAATGTGGTGGTTACCTTGCAGGAGTATCTCTCCGATATCGTCGGCGCCTGGGTCTCGGTGATCATCGGCGCCATCTTTGTGGTGTGCGTGATGATCTTCAGGCGCGGTTTCGTCGGGGAAATCGAACGCCGATTCGCGCGGCGCAATGCTTGACGCGGCTCGCGGCCTGCGCCTCGCAGCTCGCCGCTCAGGCTCCGGCGCTCACCGCTCAGGCTCCGGCGCTCGCCGATTCTAGATTGTGTCCGTGAGGTCCCGCTTCGCGTCGCCATAGCAGCACCGCTGAGAGCAGGGCCGCGAGGCTGAGAACAAAGAAAAACAGCAGCATGACTTCGTAACCTGCCGGATTCTCGGATCCCGCACCGGCGATGTCGGCGAGCCTGCCTGCGGCAAGGTTGGATGCCGCCATGCCGAGCGCCTGAATCAGGGTTATGAGGCCAAGCGCCGTGCCCAGGCGGCGAGGCTCCACGATGAGCGTTGTGGCCGGCCAGATCACCGCCGGCACCAACGACCAACTGATGCCCATCATGACCGTCGAGACCCAAAGATTTAAGGAGGTGAGCCCGAGCACCACAAAGGTCAGAGACAGCAGCAGCGTGCCGAAGGTCAACATGAGCGCGCGATGTCCGATCCGGTCGGCGAGCAAGCCGAAAAAAGGCGTCGCGAAGATCGCCGCAAAAAATACCCAACTATTGGCCACGCCTGCCTGCTGCAGCGTGAGCCCCTTCGCATGCTGGAAATACTCAATGACATAAGTGGTTCGGAAGGGGAAGAACACGGCGGCATACAGCACATGCAGCGCAAGGATGTACCAATAGGAGCGGTCGAAATGCAGCAGCTGGCGCCACTTCACCTGTTCGACCGCGATGCTGGTCGACGCCGTCGGCCGATAGCGAACATCAAGCCGGTAGTAGACGCCGGCCGCGGCCAAGCCGATTGCCGTAATCGCGGCACCGAGCCAGAGCGGCGCTTGCCAGCCGCCTTCATAAAGCGAGTGGGCCCAGGCCGTCGAGGTGTCCACCGAGTAGGAACCGACGCGGGCAAGACTTAGGTACAGGGCCGTTGCGAGTGCGATGCCGCTGCGCGGGAACCATTGGGCCAATCCAGCCAAGAGCGCGATGAAAATTGCGCCTTCGCTGATGCCGAAAATAAATCGGCCGATCACCATGAGTTCGTAGGGTTTGCCGATGGCCGTCAAGGCGGCGCCCAACACGCCAATTGCGGCTGCCCAGAACGCCACGCGAGCCGGGCCAAAGCGATCGATGAGCAGTCCGTTCATCAGGGCGAGCGCGACATTGGGGATGCTGATGACGCCATTCAGCATGCCCAGCTGCGACTGATTGAAGCCGCGTTGCCGATGCAGAAGGTCGGCGATCGGCCCGATCACATCGTCTTCGTAGTAGCTGCTGGACACCGCGATGGCGGCCAGCGCCAGCACCCACCAGCGCATCGGCGCGGAACCGCGGCTTTGGCTCACCGGAAGCGTGCGCCTTGCCGGGCCAATTCCTGATGTACCGCGCCCATGTTCAATTGATCGAGCGCTTCATTGCGTTGCAAGGAGACGGCTGCGGCGACGCCGGCGCCTTGTCCGCTGACCGCGCAGCACATCATGTTGCGCGCGGACGCATGGGAAATCTTGTCGCCGCCGATGCACCTTCCTGCAACCAGAAGATTGCCGACGCCTTTGGGAACCAGGGCTCGATAGGGCACCTGCCAATAGCGCCCGGTGGTGGGCAGGATGAGTACGCCGTAGCCGTCGATGAATTCCGGGAAGATGCCGATTGCATCGTCGAAACGAGCCTGCTCGCGCACATCCTGGCCGGTGAGATTGTAGAGTGCATCGATCTTGCGCGTATCGCGAATGCCAAGCGTCATGCCGAAATTGCGCAACTTCGCGTCCTCGCAGCCCGGCATGAACGCGCGCAGTGCTTCGAGAGCGTAAATCGCCTCGCGCCGGCCTCGCATCTCGCCCGTTGTCAGGTCGTTCGGATCGGTGCCGTCGATTTCCGGCAGGTGCACCAAGTTAAGGTAGGTCAAGTCTCCTTGATCCGACACCGACCCCCAAGTGCCGGCGATGGTGCTCAGGTTGGGCGGGATGATGCCGGCTGCGAGCGCCTTTTGAAACGGCTTGCGCAAAAAAGGAGAGAACAGCTTGTCTTCCTTTCCCGTGGTCTCATAGTCCCACTCGTTATTGCCGGCCCAATCCGCATAAGTCTGCGGATCGGCCTTGACGGCCTCGATGAAGCGGCGCTTGTTGACGCCGCTCATCGAGAACATCACGGACGCCGACATCATCTCGTTCTTTGGCAGCTTGTGGAACGGCGCTCCGGCGCGGCTGGCAATGTCGGCGTCTCCCGTCGCATCGATGACGCGCTTGGCCAGGATCGCCTCGCGGCCCGCCTTGCTCTCGACGATCACGCCGGCAATCGCGCCGTTTTCCATGATGGGCGCGACGCACAGCCGGTGCAGCAGCGGCGTAATGCCGGCTTCTTGCACCAGGACATCCGCAACCCATTTGAACATTTCCGCATCCAGCGCATGGCTCGAGGACTGCGGTTCAGGCATCGCGGCACCCATCTGCGCGGCGCGCTTCTCCATTTCAATGCCGATGCCCTCGGCGTCGACCGTGTGCTCGTGGCGATACCAGGCAAAACCTTCGACGCCGACTTGGGTGATGTTGCCGCCGAAACAGCCGTTGCGATCAATGAGCGCGGTGCGCGCACCGGCGCGCGCGGCCGCCAGCGCCGCTGCGAGGCCGCCGGGTCCGCTGCCCACGACCAGCACGTCGGTTTCCAGCACCACATCGATCGACCGCGCCGCTTCGTTTATCTTTTTCATTTGGTAGGGATCATCGCTTTGATCGCTGCGTGGTTGCAATGCTGTTTGGTGGATTCGGGTTTTATTTATTCCGGCCCCTGTAATGATTCTGCAACGTAGTGTGGGTAAAAAACTACCCGCGGCCCGATGACAGGCCGTATGAGGGATGGCGACGCAATCATAAAACTTGCGCGGGAGCTTTGCGCTCCCGATTAGCCGTCGCATCCAGCGCACACCATCTTTTGGAGACTCTTTTGCGGAATAATCACAAACTTGCCTGCGCCATTGCGGCAGTGCTCAGTACTTGCGGCATGACATCGCGCGCGGCGACCGACACCGACGTCACCGCCGACGC
>DATHFB010000356.1:0-7371 GCA_035318305.1 Steroidobacteraceae bacterium
GACCGGAAGCTACGACTTCATCCTCGAGGTCTACGGCAAGGACTTGGATGCCTTGAGCAACGTGGTGCTCAAGAAACTCATTCGCGTGCCCAACGTTCGCGACATGCAATCGAGCGTGGTGCTCGCGACCATAAAACGCACGGCGCGGATTCCGCTCGCGCACCTGCAGACCTGAACGGCGGGATCACTCACCTGTGGAGCACGTATGCGCAGTTCTTTTGGGCGTCGCCGCCCAGCGCCAGGCAATTCGCCAGTGCGACTTTGCGATCCCCGTCGTCTTTGACAAGCGCAGCGAGCCAAGCCAACCTCTAGGAGCCTGTCTGAGTAATCCCCGTGGCCGCGAGCGTGACGGATTTGCCTTCAGTCGAGGCGGAGCCGACGAAGTTGGGTATGCTCCCAATGAGGAGGCGACAACGACGAATGAGGGGAAATATGCCCGGTCCCTGCGGGTTGGCAGGGAGAGGGGCGTCTGCGGCGTTGCACGGCTTGCCCGTGGTAACCACCACGGGCCGCGCCGCGCGCCTTGCATCCGCTCCCTTGCAGTGCCAACGCGGCTCACGCGGATTACTCAGACAGGCTCCTAGGCATGAAAACATTAAGCAGGACGGGTCTCGCACTGATGGTGATGGCGATTGCTCTGACATCACCGGTTCGAGCCCAGGCGGTGGCCGCCGCCTCAACGGCGGTGCGTGAACAGAGCTGGCAAGTCGCGGGCCTTGGCGCTCCGGCCGACATCCTGATCGACCATTGGGGTATCGCGCATATTTTCGCCGCCAGCGTGCGCGACGCCTTTTTCCTGCAGGGCTACAACGCCGCGCGCGATCGCCTTTGGCAGATCGACCTGTGGCGCAAACGCGGCCTCGGATTGCTGTCGAAATCCTTGGGCCCTGCCTACATCGATCAAGACCGCGCCGCGCGCCTGTTCCTCTATCGCGGCGACATGGACAAGGAGTGGGGCGCGTATGCCCCCAATTCGCGGACCTGGGTCGCCGCCTTTGTCGATGGCGTAAACGCCTATGTCGCTGAGGTGCGCAGCAAAAATAAGCCGTTGCCGTTCGAATTCAAGCTGACGGGCAGCCTGCCTGATACATGGCGGCCTGAGGATGTGCTGCGCATTCGCAGCCATGCGCTGGTGTCGAACATCACACAGGAGGTCGCGCGCGCCCGCGTCGTCTGCGCGGCGGGCCTCAAGGCGGATCAGCTGCGCCGAAAGATAGAACCCGCCGGCCACAACATGGCGGTCCCTCCGGGCCTCAATCCTTGCGATGTGCCCGCCAATGTCCTGAAGGACTATGTGTTGGCCACCAAGCAGGTGGATTTCAACGCCCTTGCCGCGAAAGAACAGCACGCGCAACTTTCGCCCGAGAAGGAATTGGCTGCGGCGATCGATGCGCAGTCCATGGAGGGTTCAAACAACTGGGTCATTGCGCCATCGCTGAGCGCAACCGGCCGTCCCATTCTTGCCAACGATCCGCATCGTCAGCTCGGCGCGCCCTCGCTGCGCTACGTGGTGGGCCTGAGCGCGCCGGGGCTCGACATCATCGGTGCGGGCGAGCCTGCGCTGCCGGGCATTTCGATTGGACACAATGACGACATCGCTTTCGGCATCACGATATTCGCGATCGACCAAGAAGACCTGTATGTCTATGAGTTGAAGAAAGGTGATCCCGACAGCTATCGCTATAAATCCGGTTGGGAACGAATGAAAGTGGTTCGCGAGAGGATAGAAGTGAAGGGCGCTGCTTCTCGCGAAGTTGAGTTGCGCTTCACCCGTCACGGTCCGGTGATGGCAGTGGATGCGGCGAACAATCGCGCATTCGCCATGCGCACCGTGTGGAGCGAGCCCGGCCTCGCGGGCTATTTCGGCTCTGCGCGCCTGCTCACGGCGAGGACTTGGCAGGACTTCAAGGCGGCCGGCAACGCCTGGGGCGCCCCGCCGCTGAATATCGTCTATGCCGACGTCAAAGGGAATATCGGTTGGGCCGCTGCCGGCCGCGCCCCGGTACGCAAAAATTGGGACGGGCTCATGCCGGTGCCGGGAGACGGGCGTTACGAATGGGCCGGATTCCACGGCAACGATGTACTGCCCTCGCGGTTCAATCCGGCAGAGGGGTTTCTGGCGACCGCCAACGAAATGAACTTGCCTTCAGGTTACCCCAATGAGCAGAACAGGATTGCGTTCGAATGGACCGACCGATCGCGTATCGATCGCATCAACGAGCTCCTTGGCGTCAAAGGAAAAATGAGCCTGGCCGATTCGATGGCGATTCAGACCGATGCGGTGAGCACCCAATCGCGGCGTGCGGTCGCCCTGCTTGCATCCTTGTCCTCGCCGGACGCCGAGCTCTCGCAAGCGCTTGCCTTGCTCAAGACATGGAACCATGAGGAGAGCACGGCCAGCACGGCTGCCGCCATCTACGAGGTGTGGGCGACCAAGCACCTCGGCAGGGCGACGGTGGCGATGGCCACGCCCGAAGCTGCGCGTAAACTCGTCGGTGAGGCGCATCTTGCGGCGGTGATCGATTATCTTGAGCATCCCGACGCTGCGGTAGGCGCGGATCCCGGCGCCGCGCGCGATGCCGTCTTATTAGAGAGCTTGCAGGCTGCGCTCGCGGAGCTGAAACAGCTCCTGGGACCGGACATGACGTCGTGGGCATGGGGCCGGCTGCACCATGCGACATTCGAACCGGCCGTCGCCATCCTGGCCGACCCACAGCTGCGCGCGCAAATGTCGGTCGGTCCGCTGGAAACCCCGGGCTCGGCTTCGACGCCGCGCGCGCAGGCCTACCGCGCAACCGATTTCTCAGTGATCGCCGGCGCCTCGGTGCGCATGGTGATGGATGTGGGAGAGTGGGACAATTCAGTGGTGATGAACACGCCTGGTCAGTCGGACGATCCGATGAGCGCACACTATCGCGACTTGTTCCCGATGTGGGCGGAAGGATCCTACGTGCCGCTGCGGTTCAGTCGTGCCGCCGTCGAGCGCGATGCAGAAGATCATATTCGTCTCACGCCCGCCCTATGAAAAAACTCAAGCACGAATCGGAATTGTTCAAGGCGGCGCTGCTCGCCGGCGTCAAATATGCCGAGGGCCGCAAGGCGGTTGAATTCGAGGCGACCGACTCGGCAAGCGACAAAGCGTTGTATGTGTATCGCTTGCTGGTTCACGACAAAGTGATTGCGCCGATGCCCGAGGATCAAGTGAGCGAGAAGACGATACGTCATCGCCTCGCAACTTGGTATGCGCACCAGTTGCCCAAAGGCCACCCGCTGACGGAGTAGGGCGCGCAGGCCGCCGCTGCACTGCAGGCCCCCGGCTGACCGCTATCCATATGTACGCTACTGCACAAAGCGGTTAGAATCGGCGGTACGGCGTTGAGCAGTGATGGCGTAGGGGATGGTTTAACGGAATATCTTTGCCGCTAGATGCCAAGGAGGCGTCTATTATCGATTTTCGCGATCTTGGAAAAAATTCCTTGTTGTCCGCGCTCCCCACCTTCGTCAGGGACCGCTGGGTACCGCACCTCGATTCGGTAGAGATGCCTCTTTCCCAAGTGGTGTATGAGTCGGGCGCCACCTTGACTCATGTGTATTTCCCGACCACCGCCATCGTCTCGCTGCTGTATGTCATGGAGAATGGCGCGTCCGCGGAGATTGCCATCGTCGGCAACGAGGGCATCGTGGGGGTATCCCGGTTCATGGGAGGAAAATCCACTCCCAGCCGCGCAGTCGTTCAAAGTGCAGGTCAAAGTCTGCGGCTCAATGCGGAGTTCTTGGAGGAAGAATTTAATCAGGCCGGTCCGGTGCTGCACCTGCTGCTGCGCTATACCCAAGCCCTGATCACTCAAATGTCGCAGACCGCGGTTTGCAACCGTCACCATTCCTTGGATCAACAATTGTGCAGATGGCTGCTGTTGAGCTTGGATCGGTTGAAGGGCGATGAACTGGTGATGACGCAGGAGCTGATTGCCAACATGCTGGGCGTGCGTCGCGAAGGCGTCAGCGAAGGGGCGCTGAAACTACAACAAGCCGGACTGATCCGATACGCGCGCGGCCATATCACGGTGCTGGATCGCGCAGGACTCGAGAAGCGCACTTGCGAATGTTACGCAGTCGTCAAAAAGGAATACGACCGGCTGCTTCCGCAAAAGATTGCCAAATAGCCGGGCGGCCGCGTCCGGCTCTGCTCATGGCGCCGCAAGAGGAGATCGCAGCAAGTCTTTGACGATAGCCGGCGCAAACTCGCACCACTCGATACCGACGCACTCCTTGAGTTTGCGCGAGACATGCGCCTTGACGATGTAAACGCGAGGCGATGGCGGCGGCAACTCGATGTGCACGTCGATGAGGGCGTGAAGACGCAGCTCGCAATCGGACTTCATGAGCGCTCCGCTCAAACTGAGGTTCTTCATGCAGCCGTCAAATCCGGGGAAGGCGCCGGCCGACACATAGACCGGTATGTTTACGCGGATCCGTTCTCCCCAGCGATGTTCCATGCCATTCCCGAGATGTCCCATGATACCTCCCGGAATTTAGGGGTGGCGTTCGTGCGAACATCCGTTGTCCGCCTCCCCGACTATGCGCCGCGGCGAAGCAAATGACTGTTCGGTAACGCACTTAATTCTCGGCGAGTGTACGTTGCCGTACAGTAATTCTCACTAAAGTCTGCTTATATCGAATTGCCCAGGGATGTGGGCGCTGTGAGATTGTGCATTGCAAAACATTCTCCTGATTCAAAACGAAAATGATGAGGCCAACGTTGTCCGCGACGCGCTGGCAAATTCCAGCGATGGGTCATTCCGCGTCACGTGGGTGAGGCATTGCTCGGAGGGTATTGACGCACTTGGCGCGGACCGATATGCGGCGGTCTTGGTTGATCTCTCCCTTCCCGATAGCAGCGGTATCGAGACATTTGATCGGCTCTTTCTGGCGGCGCCGCAGATTCCGATCCTCATTCTCGCCGTTGCACAGGACGAGGGCATCGCGCAGCTGGCCGTTCAGCGCGGCGCCCAGGAGTATTTATTGAACGAGCGCTTCGATGCCTATTTATGGCCGAAAGCAGTCACACGCATGATCGAGCGTGCGGCGAGCACCGAGGCGCTATTTCAACAGAACGAGCGCGCCCAAGTCACACTCAACTCCATCGGCGACGCCGTCGTGAGTACCGACGTTGCCGGGAATGTCACCTATCTCAATTTCGTTGCCGAGACCTTGACCGGCTGGTCGCAACTCGAGGCCGCGGGTCATCCGCTCGAAGATGTGTTGCGGATCATCGACGGCACGACTCGCACACCGGCGCGCAATCCCATGGAATTCGCGATCCGGGAAAACAAGACCGTGAGCCTGACACCCAATTGTGTCCTGATTCGCCGCGACGGAGCCGAATCTCCCATTGAAGATTCGGCCGCGCCCATTCACGACCGCCACGGGCAGGTGACCGGCGCCGTCATGGTTTTTCATGATGTGAGCGCGGCCCGGGCGACGGCCCTCAGAATGGCTTACTTGGCTCAGCACGACAGCTTGACCGATTTGCCCAACCGAATCTTGTTCGACGACCGGCTGACCGAGGCGATGGCCCTTGCCGGCCGTTACCAGCGGCAACTCGCCGTGCTATTCCTGGACGTCGATCGCTTCAAGCATGTCAACGACTCTTTGGGTCACGACATCGGCGATCGTCTGCTGCAGTCGATCGCGCAAAGGCTGCTCGGTTGTGTGCGTGCCTCGGATACGGTCAGCCGCCAGGGCGGCGATGAATTCGTGATCCTGTTGTCTGAACTGACGCACGCCCAGGATGCGATCGTATGCGCGGATAAGATACTCGAGACGCTGCGCACGCCGCATCGTATCGATGAATATGACGTGCAGGTAACGGCAAGCATCGGCATCGTGACCTATCCGGACGACGGCATGGATTGCGAAACGTTGATGAAGCACGCGGATTTTGCGATGTATCACGCCAAGGATAGCGGGCGCGATAACCGCCAATTCTTCAAGCGGGATCTAAATCTGCGCGCGGTGAAACGGCAGTCGCTCGAAGATTCCATGCGCCATGCCCTGGAGCGGCACGAGTTCGCCGTACATTACCAACCAAAGGTCAATCTCGAGAATGGCGAAATCGTCGGCGTCGAAGCCCTCATAAGATGGCTCCACCCGGAGCTCGGACTCGTCTCGCCTGCAGAATTCATTCCGATCGCCGAAGAATGCGGTCTCATGGTTCCAATCGGCCGGTGGGTGCTGGGTCAAGCCTGTCATCAGGCGCAAGCCTGGCAGGAAATAGGCATCGCGCCGATTCGCATCGCAGTCAACATCTCGGCGGTTGAGCTGCGCGCCAGGGATTTCTTGACGGGTCTCGGTGTGATCCTCGCGGAAACCGGCCTGGATCCTCGTCTTTTGGAGCTTGAGCTGACGGAAACTTTCATGGTGCAGGATTCGGCCGCCATGTTGGCGGTACTGCTGGACCTCAAACGATTGGGGATAAAGCTTGCTCTCGATGACTTTGGCACCGGATATTCGAGCCTGAATCATCTGAAGCGTTTTCCGATAGATACCTTGAAGATCGATCAGTCGTTCGTGCGCACGGTCACGACGAATGCAGACGATGCCAGCATCGTCTGCGCAGTGATCAGCATGGGGAAGAGCTTGCATATGCGCGTCGTCGCGGAAGGTGTCGAGACCCGGGAGCAGCTTGCATTCCTTCAAGACCGTGAGTGCCCCTTCGGCCAAGGCTACTATTTCAGTCATCCATTGACAGGTCCGGCGTGTACTCGGCTGTTGCGGCGGGGTATTGCGGTGGATGATCGAGAATGCCAACCCTGCTGAACGGAGCGAGTTCTTCTGAGCGCCTGTCGGCGATAAGAAGGGGGTACGACAGATGCCTCCAAACCGAATACGACTCGAAGGGATTGAATCGGCGGCTATTTCAGGAGGAGAGCTGTCGTACCCCGAAAACCTAGAGTGGTTTGACAATATCCAGTCGGCGCCGGGAAATCTGTTCGCTACCGCGCTTATAACCTTGCCCAGTCCGAAAAAAAATCATGGCACCTGACCCACCGGATCGCCCCGATGCGAACCCCTCAGGGCCATTCCTAGGCGTAGAGGTAAGTCGTGGGCAGCCCGAGGCGGACGCACGACTGCACCGCTGGGCTCGCGGGTAGAACGATACGATCCGAGGATGCGCCGATCAGCTGCGTAAGCCATCGTTCATGGCGGTGTAAACCATGGCGTTCCGAGAGGCCCAGGCGCTCGCGGATCCAACCGGGAATCAGCTCCACCGCGGCTCGCACCAGCATGGGCTGCATCCAATGCAGCGGACGAGGGAAGGCGATGGTTTCGCGCATGATCTGCAAGAACTCGAAAATGATCGGGGAAGGA
>DATHFB010000357.1:0-14241 GCA_035318305.1 Steroidobacteraceae bacterium
CACATCGATACCGCCGTGCTTGGTGCACGCGCGATTCCGATCTCGGGTAGCCGTGAAAAAGCCGTCGTGACAGCGGGCTGATGAGTGCGGGTGATCATGACGGTAGCGCTCAGCCGGGTCATCGGCTTTGCGATCGTCGCGGTGCTCATCTTTGTGATCGTCTCGATGATCATCGGCGCGCATCGCACGGTGCTCGTCAGGCCGGTCTTGTGCGCTCACGAGCGCCGGGGCCACCCCGGTCATCGCAAGCACGGATAGAGCGAGTAATGTCGGTTTCCAAAAGTGTCGGTGCATGACGCTATCCTCATCGGTGGCAGAAACGGCGATCCTATGAATGGTGCCGGCGGACGGCAATCACCGGCTGCTTACATCGGGTGTCGGTGCTAGCCTACGCACCGGGTGCTAAGCTCTAGGGCCCTTAGGGAGATCCACCATTGCGTATAAATAGAACATGGGTGCACGGCGCCGCATTGACACTGATCACCGGTTCGGCGCTTAGCGCAACCGGCCCCACCGCTGGAAACGTCGACGCGGCGCGGCTGCAGGACGCTGACCACGAGCCACAAAACTGGTTCACGGGCGGCCGTGATAAAGACGGCACGTATTACTCTCCGTTGACGACGATAGACGCCAACAATGTCAAGCAGTTGGGGTTTGCCTGGAGCTACGATTTGGGCGAGCCGCAGCGCGGCCAGGAAGCGACACCGCTGGTCATCGATGGCGTGATGTACACATCGGGAACCTGGGGCTATGTCTACGCGGTGGATGCCGCCAGCGGCAAGGAACTGTGGCGCTATGATCCGAAGCCCGATTTCTTCATGGGACGAAATCCCTGCTGCGATCTCGTCAATCGCGGCGTCGCCGTTTGGAGCGGCAAAGTATTCGTCGCATCCGTGGATGGACGTCTGCACGCGCTGGATGCGGCCACCGGCAAAAAAATCTGGGAGGCCGACACCATCATCGATCGCAAGCTGCCCTACTCCAGCACCGGCGCACCGCAGATCGCCGGCAGCGTGGTCGTCATCGGCAACAGCGGCGCGGACATGGGGCATGGCGCTGTGCGTGGGTACATATCGGCGTACGACCTTCAATCCGGCGCGCTCAAATGGCGCTTCTTCACGGTTCCTCCCGCCGTGGGCCAGCCCTATGAAAATCCGGAGTTGGCTGCCGCGGATAAGACCTGGGATCCGCACCGCAAACCGGAGTTCAAAGGCGGCGCGACGGCATGGGATGGATTTGCCTACGATGCGAAACTGAATCTTTTGTATTTCGGCACGGCGAATGCGGCGCCCTACGATCTTCGCCAGCTGGGCCCGAAGCAACTCGACAGCCTCTACGCGACCTGCATCATTGCGGTCGATGCAACAACCGGGCGCATGGCTTGGTACTACCAGGAAACACCGCACGACAGCTGGGACTACGACGCGGTACAAAAGATGGTGCTCGCCGACATCATGGTCGACGGCGCTCCCCGCGCAGTTCTTATGCAGGCGTCGAAAAACGCCTTCTTTTACGTGTTGGACCGCAAGAGCGGCAAATTGCTGTCAGCCAAGAACTATGCATTCATGAATTGGGCGACGCATGTCGACATGAAGACCGGCAGGCCGGTGACCACCAAGCAGTCCGTTTGGTACGACACCGCCAAAATCACCTACCCATCGTGGTTCGGCGCGCATACCTGGAATCCCATGTCCTATAGCGCGCAAACGCACCTGGCCTATATTCCCGTTATCGATGTCCCCACGATCTGGGTCGACATGCTGCATAACGGCAGCAAAGTGAAATACGTTGAAGGCTTCTTTACGGTTCAGGGCATCGTCCCCGACGACATCTACGATTCAAAGGATGCCACGCGTCTATTCGGCCCGGTGCCGGATGAACAGGCGGTCAAGGCCGCGCGCCACGTCAAACCCGTGCGAGAGCTGATTCGCGCTTGGGACCCGGTGGCTGAAAAAGTGGTTTGGGAACACGAAACTTCCTCCGGCATACGCGGTTATGACGGCGGCGTGATGTCGACCGCGGGCAACCTTGTGTTTCAAGGCCGCGGCAGCGGCGAGTTATGGGTCTATGCGGCCGACACGGGAAAAATCTTGAAAGTCCTGAAAACCGGCAGCCACATCATGGCCGCACCCATGACTTATGCGATCAATGGCGAACAGTACGTCGCCGTCCAGGTGGGCTACGGCGGCACGCCGATCACGGTGGGCCCCATCCCCCCGAGCAGCGCGGCCCTCAAGTATCAAAACACCAACCGAATCATCGCGTTCAAACTTGGCGGCGGCGCGGTGCCGACTCCGCCGCCGCGAATCGAGCCGGCGTTTCCGAAGCCGCCCGAGCAAAAGGCCACTCAGGCACAGATCGATGCGGGCGAATTGAAATTCATCGAGCAATGCACGCGCTGCCACCAACTTGGCCCCAGCACCACTCCCGATCTTCGAAAGCTCAACGACGGACTGCATGTCGCATTTAAGGATATTTTGATGCGGGGCGCGCTTGCGCCAGCCGGAATGGAACGCTTCAACGATATTTTGAGCGATAAGGACGCCGACAACGTGCATGCTTATCTGATCGAGCAGAGTTGGATCGCTTACCGCGCGCAGCAGAGCGCCGGCGCGGGCAAGCAATGAAAACCATGCTCCGGCCAGGACTCATGATGGATCGGCCGCTGCTGATTTCCTCGATTATCGAGCACGCGGCGGCGCAGAACGGCCAGACCGAGATCGTCTCGCGCGAAACGCACGGTCCGGTGTTTCGCTATACGGTCGCCGACTGCGCGCTGCGGATCGGCAAGCTCGCCAACGCGCTCGCCGATTTGGGCCTGCCTCCCGGCTCGACGTTGGGAACCCTGGCTTGGAACAACCACCGCCACGTCGAGATCTATTATGCCGTCTCGGGCAGCGGTTTGATCGTCCATACCTGCAATCCACGCCTGCATGTTGATCAGCTGATTTACATCGTGAATCACGCCGAAGACCAAGTGCTGTTTTTCGACACGAGCTTTGCGCCGTTGATCGTGAGCATCGCCAGGGACTGCCCCAACATCAGGGCATGGATCTGCATGACGGATGAGGAAAACATGCCGGCGCTCGAAGGGATCGCGAACGTCTACTGCTACGAGACGCTGATCGCGACGCAGAGCGGGGAATTCCCATGGCCGCAGTTCGACGAACGTGCCGCCGCCGCCATCTGCTACACATCGGGCACCACGGGGAATCCGAAAGGCGCGCTGTATTCGCATCGAGCCATTGTTTTGAATGCCATGACCATCTGCATGCCCGGGTTGCTGTGCCTGTCTCCCAGAGACGCCATGCTTCCCGTGGTGCCCATGTTTCACATCAATGGGTGGTGCGCGCCGTATGCCTGCTTGATCGGCGGCGCGAAATTGGTCCTGCCCGGACCGCGGTTGGACGGACCGGGCCTTTACGAAATGATGGAAAACGAATGTGTCACGGTGAGCGCCGGCGTGCCGACCGTGTGGCTGCAGCTGCTGCACCATGCCGAGCAGCACGGGCTGAAATTTTCCAGCTTGCGGCGGGTCATCTCCGGCGGCTCTGCGGTGCCGCTCGCCTTGATCGCGAAGTTTGACGAACTTTATGGCATCGAAGTGCGGCAGGGCTGGGGCATGACCGAGACCACCGCGGCGGCGACCATGAGCTGCGCGACCGCCGAGCAGTCTGACTGGGCCCCGGCGCACCGGCACGCCGCCGCCGCCAACTGCGGCAAAACAGTGTTCGGCATCGACATCAAGGTCGTGGGCGAGGACGGCGAGACATTGCCGCGCGACGGCAAGTCGCAAGGCGAACTGATGGTGCGCGGACAGTGGATAGTCAGCGCCTACTACAAAGGCGGCGACTCGCCGCTGCGGGATGGTTGGTTTCCCACCGGCGATATCGCAACCATCGATTCGTGCGGTGTCTTGCAGATACGCGACCGCGTCAAGGACCTGATCAAGACGGGCGGCGAGTGGATCAGTTCGATCGACTTGGAAAACACCGCCATTGGACATCCGTCGGTAGCCGCCGCCGCCGTCATCGGCGTGAAGCATCCCAAATGGCAGGAGCGGCCGCTGCTGTTCGTGGTACGCAAGCCCGGACACAGTTTGGAGCAGCAGGATATTCTGGCCTTTCTTGCAGAACGCATGGCGAAATGGTGGGTGCCCGAAGAGGTTGTCTTCTTGGACTCGCTCCCCGTGGGAGGCACCGGCAAAGTACAAAAAGCGCTTCTGCGCGAGAAGTACGGAAACATTTTCGACCAACATCCGGAGGTCGCCGCCAAATGAAAAGTCATTTCCCTGCGGCAGTTGCGCTGGGTTTGGTGCTGCTACCCGTGTGGGCGGTGCATGCGGCCGACGATCCGCCCGCCGATCCGACGCCGGCGCGCGATCAGGCCAAGACAGTGAGCGGTACCGTCAAGCACAATGCGAAAGTGGTCGCTGACGCCGCCAAGGACAGTGCGAAACAGGTCGCGGTGGCCGCCAAAAAGGTTGCGCACGAAGTGGCCGTCACCACCAAGGAAGGCGCCCACGAAGTCGCGGCGACGGCGAAACGGGGCGCCGCAAGGGCCAAGGCCGCCGCGAACGGCGAGAAAACGTCGAGCCCGCCTGCAAAACCCGCCGAAAAGCCGCGCGTGAGCCCCAAGAAGGCACCCCCCGGCCCAGAAAAGCCGCCGCCCGCTCCTTAAAGCTTTAGCCTCCTCAAACCCGGCATGTTCGCGACGGGGTCAATGGCGAATCAGCTCAGGGCGTACAAGTACTCCACGAATGACGCGACTGCTCCGTCCAAGCCCTGCACCTTCGGATTGGTCGATTCAATCAAATAGTATTCGTCGGGAGCGTGCGCGCCGGTCCCGTGGCCCAGGCCGAAATGGCCCGCCGGCAGACTCAAGGGTGCGTCGGTGAACACATAGCCAGGCCAGGATCCCGCGGAACGCGGCCAGAGCTGCGGATCGACGCCGAGCTTTCGATAAGTCGCAAGCTGCGTTTGAATCAGCTTGCTGTCCGCAGCGGTTTGGTTCGGATTGTAGCCGCCGCTCATGTTGACTTCGATATCGGCAAACCCGTGCTTCGCCAAGTGCGCTTGCAGCTTCGCGAGCGTATCGGCCGCCGTCATGTCCGGCACCAGGCGCATGTCGATCTTGGCCACCGCCTTGTGCGGCAAAACGGTCTTGCCCCCCGGCCCGGTGTAGCCCGCCACCAATCCCTCGATGTTGATGGTCGGCCGAGACTCGAGCAGGATGAGCGAGTCGACCCAATTCTTGTCATGCACCCAATGCTGCACGCCGAGTGCCTTCTTCACGGTGCTCTCTGCAGTCTTGGCCGCGTGATCTCTGATCATCTGCTCCTGCGCCGCGGTCAGCGGTTTCACTTTCTCGAAAAATCCCTCGACCGCGGGCGTGTGCCCATCTTTTTCAACCAAGGTGTTCAGTGCCTGCACCAGATGCCAGGTTGGGGAATCCACCTGGGCCTCGAGGCTGGAGTGCACATCGTGCGCAGGGCCGCGCCCCCACTTCTCACCGCTCGAGATCAATTCCAACTCGACCACGCCTTTGGCACCGAGGGATACTTGGACGCCGCCGTCGCGATCCTGGCCGGCCTCCGGCATGAAGACACCGACGCACTTCTTCAGTTCTGCCATGACTTCGGGATTTTTGATCACTTCCTGAAAGTGCGGCGAGGCAATCTCCTCCTCGCCCTCGCACACCAGTACTAAATTGACGGGCAACTTTTTCCCCGACGCCTTGAACGCCATCAGCGCACTCAAGAAAGAATTTTCCGGACCCTTCTGATTGACCGCGCCGCGGCCCATGCACACAGTCCCTAATCCTTCCTTCTGAACCAGGCGCGCCTCGAGCGGCGGCGAACTCCACTCCTCGGGCACGAATTGTTTCACGTCATACATGAAGTAAATCGCCATGGTGGTCTTGGCGCCGGCATCGATCTTGCCGAACACGCCGGGCTTGCCCGACGTCGGTACGAGTTTCACGCCGCTAAATCCGGCATCCTGGGCCAGCTTCGCCATGTACTCAGGGCCCTGCGGAAAATTCCTGTTCTCGGCAGCAATCGAGGGCAGCGCGATCCAATCTTGCAAACGCTTGATGTTCGCGGCGTGCATCTTCGGGATCTGGGCCAACACAGCCGCCTTGTCTGCATCCTTCGCGGGCGAAGCGGCAAACACCCCCATCGGAACCGCCGCCAAGGCAGCGCCGGACACGGCGCCCTGTACAAAATCACGCCGGCTCAAGTCTGGGTCTCGTTCATTGGACATTCGCTTCTCTCCCGTGCGAGCGATGAGGTGTAGGGGGCGGAGAATACTAGCACCGCCACGGCCGGTGTCTAAAGTACTTGCAAATGCGTCCGGTAGTACGCACCACGCTCGGCGTAATTTTCCGCCACTTTAAGCAGATTTTCCCGCTCCTCCGCCGTGAGTTCACGTACGGCCTTGGCTGGAGACCCGATGATGAGACAGCCGTCGGGAAATACTTTGCGCTCAGTGATGAGCGCGCCGGCGCCGACCAGACAGCCTTTGCCGATGGTGGCGCCGTTGAGCACGATCGACTGGATGCCGATCAGGGAGCCGTCGCCCACCGTGCAGCCATGCATCATGGCCTGATGGCCGATCGATACATTGACGCCAATCGACAGCGGGAAACCTGGATCGGTGTGCAGCACCGCCGAGTCTTGCACATTGCTATGCGCGCCGATGCTTATGGTCTCGTTATCGCCCCTTAAAGTTGCACCGAACCATACGGTGGATCTCTCAGCGAGAATCACTTTGCCGACCACCGTTGCATTCGGAGCGATGTAAGCGCTTGGGGCCACCAGCGGTGAATCATCGCCCAGTTTGTACACGGCCATGCGCACGTCTCCACTTGAAATTGATCATCCTCGGCCGCTGCTCTGAAGGCCGCGAATGTCCATGACCCACGGCAACGCCGAATGAAACCAGATCTGGCGTTTCGCGGGCAGCGCCGCCCGTTGCGTGAGCGCGCCGACTCGCAATCCATAGGTCTGCGGATTCTGTGCATCGGCCGCATAGATCGGCGTACCGCAGTTGGCACAAAATGCCTGCGCGCGCCTGTTGCCGCTGTCCGCCGTCTTGATATAGATCTTCGGCATACCCGCCAGCAAGACGAAGCTCGCGGCCGGCGTGGGCACACTGACTCGATAAGCCGTGCCGGTCAGTGTCTGGCAATCGGTGCAATGGCAGATATTCACCTGATCCGCGTTGATTTCCGCCTCGTAGCGAATCTGTCCGCAGTGACATCGCCCATCAACTTTCATCGCGCCCTCCTCTGAAGATCACGACATCATCCCGCCGACTGCGGGTCGCGCGCAACACCGGCGTGCCGAGCTATCATCCACGCATGGACGACAATGAACCGTTGAATGAGCTGCCGAGTGAACCGATCGCCGCCGCGCGCGTACCGGCGGAGCCGCCGCAGTCCTGGGTTGCATCACTGCTGCGGCTGTGGATGTTGAGGGGGATCGGCCCGGTTCCCTCGCGTCCTGCAACGCCCATCCTCATTGGCTTGAGCATGCTCTGGCTGTTGCTGTGGGTCGCGATCGATTGGTGGGACGCTCTCCCGGATCCGCAGTTTCTCATCGCCGGTGCACCGCTGCTTGCGTGGTATGCGCTGGCTGTTCTGGCGTTGGCAGCACTGCTGCGCCGGCGATCGAGGCCGATGTTGAGCAATGAGGCAGCGCTGATGCTGTGTCTCGGATCGGTTCCGGTCCCGCTGTGTCTTGCGGCCGTCGCCGGTCCCTATTTGAATCCGCTTTGGCTCCTGGGTGCAGTGGTCGCGGCCGCCGTTTACTCCTTCCTCTATCTCGCCCGCGGCCTGCGTGCGTTCACCGGCGAGCCGCAGCGTGTGGCCGCCATTGCCGGAATTGCCTTCATTGCAGGGTTCGTTTGGCTCACCGATGCGCTGGACGTGATTCCCGACGTATGGGTTCCCGCTGAGGTCGAAGCAACGGCAGACAACCAGGACGGTCAGGCCGACGCGGAAAGCCTTCTGTTCGAGCAAGCCGCGCGCATCGATCGCGCCCTCGCGGCCATTGGCGAGACACCGGCAAGTCCCCAGGCCTTCTTTCTCGGATTCGCGGGCGTCGGCGAGCAGAAAGTATTCGCTCAGGAAATCGGTTTGGCGTCGCGGGTGCTATCTGAGCGTTATGGCATGAATGACAGACGCCTGTCGTTGATCAATGACGAACGCGACTTGGAGGGTGCGCCGCTGGCCAGCGTATCGGGCTTGAAATACGCGCTTCGCGGACTGGCCGCGCGAATGAATCTCGACCGCGATGTGCTGTTCTTGTCCATCTCCTCCCACGGCGCGCAGGATCCGGCCATCGCGGTTTCGAATTCGCAGCTGCCGCTCAATGATCTGACCGAAGAAGATCTGGCCGAGGCCTTGAGCGATTCCGCGATCAAATGGCGGGTGATCATCATTTCTGCCTGCTATGCGGGAGGTTTTATCGATTCGCTGAAAAATCCTCAGACCATCGTCATTACGGCGGCGGCAGCCGATCGCACGTCATTTGGCTGTTCGAACGACCGCGATCTGACTTACTTTGGCGAAGCGTTTTATCGGGACGCATTGCCTGACGCTCGTTCGCTGCGGGACGCATTCGAAAAAGCCAGATCGGCAATCGCCCTGCGTGAGCGCCGTGAACACGTGGACCCCTCGAAGCCGCAGGCGTATTTCGGGGCTGAATTGGAGGCAAAACTGGGCTCGATGAGCTCGCCGCCGCCGTAGAGCACTTACCCGGGGTTTCCCGCGCTGCTACGCTAGAGCCATGAACGAACTGACCCACCGCACGATCGACGCCAACGGCATTCGTATCCACATCACGGAACAAGGGAGCGGTCCGTTGGTTCTGCTCTGCCATGGATTTCCGGAGTCGTGGTATTCGTGGCGTCATCAATTAAAAGCGCTGTCGCAGGCGGGATTTCACGCCGTTGCGCCGGACATGCGCGGCTACGGCAACACGGACCGCCCCGCCGAAATCGATCGATATACTTTGTTTCACCTCGTGGGCGATATGGTCGGAGTGCTGGACGCCTTAGGTGAAAAGCAGGCCGTCATCGTGGGGCACGACTGGGGCGCACCGGTTGCCTGGCATGCGGCGCTCATGCGCCCGGATCGCTTTCGGGCAGTTGTCGGACTCAGCGTTCCTTATCGGCCCCGCGGCAGCGTCGCGCCGACCAGCGTGATGCCCCAAAATGCCGATGCCAGCTTCTATCAGCTGTACTTTCAGGCTCCGGGCGTGGCCGAAGCAGAACTCGAGGCCGACGCGCGCATTTCACTTCGCAAGATTCTGTATTCAGGATCAGGCGATGTCCCGCGGCGCAATCCCGGCACTGCTTCGGGCACCGGCGTCGGCATGGTGCCGCGTGCCGGAGGATTTCTCACGCGAATGCCGGATCCGGCAACGCTGCCGCCGTGGCTCGAGGATGCGGACGTGGACTTCTACGTGCGGCAATTCCGGCACTCGGGATTTCGTGGCGGACTCAATTGGTACCGCAACATCGATCGCAACTGGGAATTGATGGCACCCTACGCCGGCGCTGCGGTGACTGTGCCGGCCCTCTATATGGCGGGCGATCTTGACCTTGTGGTTGCCTTTCCCCGAATGAAGGAAGTCATCGCCGACCTGGCGCGCTACATTCCCCAGCTGCGAGGCACCATCATGCTGCCGGGCTGCGGTCACTGGACGCAGCAGGAGCGTCCGAACGAAGTCAACAAAGCGGTGATCGATTTCTTACGCAGCCTATAAAGCTCGCGCCGCTGTGTTCAACCCACGTCCCCAGTAGGAACGGGTTGTGCGTAATATAGCGTCAGTGTCACCGAGGTCCTCGCAAATGATCCAGCCGAGCATTCCCGAGCAGCCCGAGGCCAAGCATCAGCTCAGCCGTTCGCTGAAAAGCCGTCATCTAGCCATGATTTCGATCGGCGGCATCATCGGCGCCGGCCTGTTTGTCGGCAGCAGCACTTCCATCACCGCTGCCGGCCCCGCGGTTTTCATCAGCTATGCCATCACGGGCATGCTCATTCTGCTGGTGATGCGCATGCTGGGCGAAATGGCCATGGCGCTGCCCACGGTGCGTTCGTTCACGGAGTTTGCGCGCTCCGGCTTGGGTGATGGCGCGGGCTTTGTCGTGGGCTGGCTGTATTGGTATTTCTGGGTCATCGTCGTGCCGGTGGAAGCAATCGCAGGCGCGAAGATACTGCAGATCTGGATGCCGGATTTTACCCAGCTGCAGATCGGTCTCGGTTTGATGAGCATCATGACCGGGGTCAATCTCATGTCGGCGCGTTCGTATGCGGAGTTTGAATTCTGGTTCGCCTCCATCAAAGTCGCGGCGATTCTGGTATTCGTCGTCATCGCGGCTTCTTTTGCGTTCGGCTGGACGGCGCCCTCGGGCGCGACTTTTGCGAATCTCGTCAATTTCGGCGGCTTCGCACCGCGTGGTTGGATTGCGGTGCTGGCAGCGGTGCCTTCGGTGTTCTTTGCCATGACCGGCGCGGAAATCACGACGGTGGCGGCAGCCGAATCGGCACAACCGGGCCGCACCATCGCGAAAATGACCACGACCGTGATTTGGCGCATTTTGATTTTCTACGTCGTGTCCGTTTTCTTGATCGTATCGGTAGTACCCTGGAATACGGTCCGCTCCGGCGAGTCGCCCTTTACGTTGGCGCTGAACACGATGCACGTGCCGGGGGCCAGCATCATCATGAGCATCATCATCCTCACCGCTGTGCTGTCCTGTTTGAATTCGGCGTTCTATGTCAGTTCGCGGGTGCTGTTCATACTGGCTGACCGGGGCGATGCGCCGCAGTCCTTCGTCAAATTGAATAAACGCCGCGTGCCCGTGGTCTCGGTGTTGATCGGCGCGGCAGCGGGATTCCTGGGGATCATCGCGGCCACCGAAGCGCCGCAGAAAGTATTCGATTTCTTATTGAGTTCCTCGGGTGCCCTAATTGTATTTGTTTATATGATCACGGCTGCCGCGCAAATTGCGTTGCGCCGGCGACGCGAACGCAATGGCGAAGCGAAGCCCGCGATCAGCATGTGGTTATTCCCCTACTTAAGCTACGCAGCAATCGCCTGCATGGCTGCGGTGTTGATCGCCATGGCATTCACCCCGGGCCAAAGACAGGATTTCAAATTCAGCTGCTTGACGCTCGTCGTGGCGGTGGTTGCGTATTTGATCGTGCGGCGGCTGCGGCAACCGCGCGCGGCTGCCTCGGTCGCCTGACTCCGTCCTCCCAGGTCAACCAGCCCCAATTATTTAGAACTTCTGCGCCTAAGCTGCTGCCGATTTTCGCCGTCGGTTCAGGCCAAGAGCGCGCCGGTAAATTGCTCGGGGATTTCCCTAATCATTTCAATATGTTGATTTTCGCTACCACAACTTAGTGGCTGTGACAAATGATAAAAATCTAATTGGGCGTGACAAAGAGTATCTTTCTCTCCTACGGGTTTTTGGCAGGATGAGCGCTCGAGTTTAGGAGAATAATCGCGCCGGCAAGCCAGCCAACTCCCCCGCTGGTGCGATATCCCGGCGGCGTGGGCCTCAAAATCCACGCCGTTTTTTACTCAGCCCGCCATCCCTGTCACTCGCTAAGCTCCAGCGCCCAGGAACTAATCGCGCCCGCGGACATCAGACTGCATGCCTCGCCTGTCTAGGTAAAGGGAGTTCCCGACCGTGCCGGCCGTCGCAATGACCATGCACGATCAATCGGATGGAGCTGGGTCGCGGATACTCCGCCCCACAGTTCTGTTGCTCGTCGTGGCGATCCACGCCGCGTTGTTGCTGGTCGCATCGCGCCGCGTGACACGAGTGGACATGCGCAGCGAAGAACCTCTGATTTTTCTCGCGCTGCCCGACCATGCGCAAGCCCTCGCCCCCGGCGCACCGACAGCGGCACTGCCGCGCAAAAAGCCGGTCGCGCCGCGTGACACGCAGCTCGTCACCATACCGACGCCTCCGCCGTCGCCAGCCGACAACCCCCCTGCGCCCATCGATTGGAACGCGGAAGCCGAACGCGCCATCAAGCAGCACGCTGAGTTGGCCATGGCAACCCCGCCCCGCGCCCTCGACAAGCATGGCGCAGGCGCGGATTTCAATGGCGGCTTGGGTCCCGATCGCGAAAAGAAGCCGGAATTCGCCTGGGACCGTACGCACACGCAGCGCATAGAGCCCATCGAAGGCGGCGGAATGCTCATCCGTCTCAGCGACCATTGCGTTTTGATAGTGTTTCCTTTGCCATTCGTGGGTTGCGGTATCGGAAAAATTCCGGCTCGCGGCGACTTGTTCGATCACATGCACAACGAGCCGCAGTCGGGGGGCAATCCGAAGAACATCGTGCCGTGAGCGCACTGAGCGGTCTCGCCGTTTGCAAATGGCAATAATCCCCAAGCTTTTGTCGATGCGACTCGATAGCATCAAGGCAATCAACCAGGGAGACTTGTGTTGCCGGTAAGACAACGATATTCGGGGTGGAAACTGAGCGCATTGATGAGCGCAATCGTTTCTTCGATGCTGGGTTTCAATCCACCGGCATTGGCGCAGATTCCATTCTGGAGCGTGGATGAGTTTCGCGCGCCTGCCGACCCACGCTGGGGTCAGACCACTCGAGGAGATGTCGAAGCGGCCTACAAGCTGCTTCGGGACAACCATCCCGGCGCGGCGACGGAACTGCATGACGTCGCTTTTCAGGAAAGATTGAACAATGCACACAACGCGGCACTCGGCCGCGCCCGCACGGTCGTCTCGTATCAGGGATACGCCGCGGTACTCGCGGGGTTTGCGGCCGGCATGGGCGATAAGCACATTTGGAGCCGCCCGACATTTGTGGTCAATCTTCCGCGTTGGCCCGGAATCATTGTCAGCAAACGCGGAAACTCGTGGCTGGTCAGCGACACCGATGAGCCTCGGGCTGCGCTGCGGGGCGCCGCGCTCATCAGCTGCGATGGGGAAGATGTCGAGGATTTGGCTCGGAAGAATCTTGGCGGGTTTCGTGTCGACTGGAACGTCGGGGCGCAGCAAGCCCAAGGGGCTCCCTGGCTGCTCGTGGATGAGGGCAATCCCTTCGTGACGCGCCCTGCGGCATGTCTATTCGAGCATGACGGTCAACGGCAAACAGTGAAGTTGAATTGGATGCGGATCAAACGTGACAGCCTTTTGCCCAGGTTGCAGACCGCGATCGGCGCCGGTGCAGCGGGTTACGGCGTGCGTCGAGTCGGCGGCGGCTACTGGATCGCGCTGCAAAGCCTGTTGAGCAATCACGCAGCCGATGTTGTAAAGGCGGTCGAGGATCAGAAAACTACGCTGCGCGATGCGCCATTCGTAGTGCTCGATATGCGCGGAAATAGCGGCGGCTCGTCGTCTTTCGGACGCCAGATCGCTGCCTCCCTGCTGGGCGCGGCTGCCGTCGAAGCCCGCCTCGGCCCTGAAGACGCGTCAGCGTGCGAAGAAGCGTGGCGAGCGTCCGAGAGCAACATCAACAACTTGGATTTTCTGCTGCGCTCGGGCACGGTGTATACGACCCCTGAGACCCTGAAGATCGGCGAGACGCAGCTTCGTGAGATGCGCGCGGCGCGCGGTCGGGGCAAGGCATTCTCCAGTCAGGTCTATTGCCCGCACGCACTGGAAAAGCCGGCTCTCGCGGCACAACCAGCCTCCTTGATGAAAGGCCGATTACTTTTGTTGACGGACAGCCTCTGCTTCAGCTCGTGTTTGTTGGTCACGGACGATTTTCTCACTTTTGGCGCATTCCACGTCGGGCAAACTACCGATGCCGCGACCCACTATCTCGAAGTTCGCGAGGAATATCTGCCTTCAGGCTATTCGATGTTTTCCACGCTCCAAGCGATTGATCCGGGCAGCCCGTACCAGGTCGGGCCTTTCGAGCCGGAGCTGGTCTACGGCGGCGACATTGCCGATACGCGGGCACTCGAGGCGTGGGTTGTCGCCACGGCCGTTCCCGCTTCGCAAAAATAAAGGTCACCGCAGAGCCTCTATCAACTTGCACGCTCGCGTAACGGCATCCTCCGAGTCAATGCGCGCCGCGAATTCCCGGCGCCGTTGCGCTGATGTGCCATCGCTCAGAATGCTTTCTATGATCGGCACGACCCGCCGGGCGCGATAGCGGCTCTGCGCGATGCTGCGGCCCAACCCAAGCTGCTCGATGCGCCATCCGCTGTCGAACTGATCATAGCCGTGGGGCACGACGAGATGC
>DATHFB010000358.1:0-5333 GCA_035318305.1 Steroidobacteraceae bacterium
CGCCAACGAGCGCTATAAGGATAAGGATCCGAAAGATGGTCATACGTTTCTGTTCACCGTGGATGCGAAGACGGTGATCGACGCGGGCGTCAACGGCAACGAAGCGCGCTTCGTGAACCATGGCTGCCATCCGAATTGCCAAACCGTCAATACGGGGAGGCGAATTTTCATCGAAGCGCTGCGCACCATCCAGCCCGGCGAGGAACTCGCCTACGACTATCAAATTCAGCGTGACGATGATGACCCTGCCGATGTGGACGTGATATTCGCCTGCCACTGCGGCGCGCAGAGCTGCCGCGGCAGCATGCTGGCAGCGCCCAAGAAGAAGCGACGGCCGCGCCGACCCTCACCGAAGCGCAAAGTCGGGCACAAAGTCGTGCGCCAAGGCGGACGCCAAGTCGCGCGCAAAGGCGGGCGCCAGGGCGTGCGCAAACGGCCGCGGTGAGCATCGGCGCCGAGTTACGCTCACGCGGAATCTCGATTCGGGATCAGTTCCTCGCATCCGCCCAGACGCGGGCTTTGTTGCAATGCGCGCAGGCGCGTCAAACGCGGGGAGATTTTGCGCCCGCGCGCGTCGGTAGCGGGGCGAGTGCGCAACGCCGCGACGACATTCGCGGCGACTTCACCTGCTGGCTGCGCGAGCCGCTCTTTTCGGCGGAGCGCAGCTTGTTGGACCAGTTGGAGGAGTTGCGCTTGGAATTGAACCTCGAGGCAACCTTGGGCTTGTTCGAGTTGGAACTGCACTATGCCCGATATCCGCCGGGCGCAGCCTATGCGCGCCACGTCGATCAGCCGCAAGGGACCACGCAGCGCCAAGTGTCGCTGGTGCTGTACTTGAACGCGGACTGGCAGCCTGCCGATGGAGGTGTGCTGCGCCTGTACGAGACCGATGATCAAACCTTGGACATCGAGCCTGTCGGCGGCAGGCTGGTTTGTTTTCTGACGCCGGGACGGGTGCATGAGGTGCTGACGGCGCGGCGCGAGCGCCTGAGCATCAGCGGCTGGTTCCGTGGGCGCGAGTAGTCATCCGCCTGCCCACCCGCGTGGCGGGTTCGCCGCATCGCGCAGCAGGCTGCGCCACGTATCCAGCAGTTCCGCCGTCGGCTCGGCAGTCAGCACGATTTCAATGCGGCTGTCGCGCCGAAATGCACTGTCCTCGCCGGCGAGCCTGCGACCCTGGTTCTGCACCAACCAAGACGGGCCCAATCCCGTGCGAAACACGCCCTTCATGCGGCGCAGCCATCCCTGATCAGCCTCCAGCAGCCAGGTAAGGCGCGGCTCTAAAATGGCGCGCGAGAAAACCAATTCGCGCGGCAGCAGCCACTGCACTGCCCAGAATTCCAGCGCCTGCGTCTGATTCTCGGTGCCGCTAAGTCCGCCGATGTCGAATGCGCTCGACAGCGGCAGCTCGCGCGGCGCAGCGGATTTGGGGAGCAGCGAAAAGCGCGGCGTGCGTTCGAATTTTCGCAATGCCTCGTCGGGCAATTCACCGTGATTGCAGTCGCCGAGATAGGACTTGAGGGGATACTGCGCGGCGGCGATTTCTGCAAATGCCTGCCGCTCCGTGTCATGTGCGAGATCCGGTTTGGAGAGCAGCAGCGCATCGGCGGATTGGATCTGCGACCAGTCGTTGGGCGGACGCTTCGTCAAGATGCGGCCGGCGTCTTGGCTGTCCACCAAGCAAATGACGCTGTCGAGCACCAATGCCTGCTGAGATTCGTAAATGGCGAGCGTGTCGACGACATCCGCTGCATGCCCGGCGCCGCTCGGCTCGATCAACAATCGAGCGGGTTTGAAATTGCGCAAAATGTCCCGCAGCTGCTTGCCGAATTCCAGCTCACCCACGCAACACAGGCAGCCGCCGGCGACCAAGCGCACATCGTAATTTCCGCGCGCAGACTGCGCCACGCTGAGCGCATCGATTCCGGCATCGGTAAATTCATTGAGGATGACGACCCACAATTCACTTTCGGGCTTACAGGCCATCAGCCAGCGAATGGCAGTCGTTTTGCCGCTGCCGAAGCTGCCGGTGATCACATGTGCCCGCGTCAGACTCATCTGTTCTTCTTCCAACTCTTTGATTTCACTGCACGCCCGCACCCTGGTGCGTTCTTGCGCGGCGCGTGAGTATAGTAGCGTCATCGAACCGTAGTTCAATGTGCGGCACCAAGCCGATTTTTGAAAACCAGGGACGAACGAATGCAACATCCATTGCGATGCCGCTGCGGAACCGTAAGCGGTTGGGTCAAGGAGCCGCGCAGCGCAAACCGGGTGGTTTGCTACTGCAAGGATTGTCAGGCCTTTGCGTATTTTCTCGGCCAGGAGAACCAGATTCTGGATGAGCGGGGAGGCTCGGATGTGATTCAAATACTTCCGAAGAACCTTTCTTTTACCCAAGGCATCGAAGCCTTGAAGTGCATGCGGCTGACGGAGAAAGGAATGCTGCGTTGGTACGCGAGTTGTTGCAACACGCCAATCGGCAACACGCTGGCGAACTATAAAATTTCGTTCATTGGCCTCGTGCACAGCTGTTTGGAAAATTCCGCGACGCCGCTGCAAGATTCCTTCGGACCCGTCCGGGCGTGGGTGAACGCCCGCGGCGCCAAGGGCGATCCAAAACCAAAGTCCAGTGGAACCGGCACGATCATCCTATGGTTCGTGACTACGATCCTGAGGGCGCGCATCAACGGCGGCTACCGGCAAACTCCGTTGTTTCTCGCAGATAAAGGAACGCCGATTGTGACTCCGCGAGTGCTCAGCACCGCTGAGCGAGCGGATGTCATGGCGCGCTAGCATCGAGCGGCGTGTGCCGCGGACGCCCGCGAACGAGGCACGCCATGACTCGAGGTTCAGTTCATGCTTCGCAATTCAACGGAATTGCGCCGCTGGCATGAATGTTGCAGCGCAAGGATGGGGTATCATAGGTCTTCTCTATGCGGTTGCCGTCGCTCAAATTCTTAAAGACGTTTCAAGTCGCGGCCAGGCTGCAAAGCTTCAAGGCCGCGGCCGAGGAGTTGTTCGTCACTCCATCGGCGATCAGTCATCAAATCAAGGCGCTGGAAGAGCATCTGGGCGTCAGTCTTTTCCAGCGAGGAGTGCGCACGCTGACGCTGACCGATGCCGGCGCCCACTACCTGGAACATATCAACGATATTTTCTCGAAACTCGAATCAGTCACCGAGCAGCTCCAGGTCCGCTACGGACGCACCATCATCCGCTTGAATGTGCCTTCGTTTTTTGCGAACGAGCTGCTGCTGCCGCGGCTTGCATCCTTCTCGCAGGCTCGCGAAGAAACCGATATTCGCATTGAAACCACATTTTCAGCCCCTAAAACCCATCCGCCGGAGGCGGACCTGTCCATCGTCGTGGGCGCAGGCCCTTGGGACGGTTTGGTCGTGCATGAGCTGTTCGCACAGAACTTCATCGCTGCGTGTTCCCCGGCGTTCCTGCTCGACAATCCCATCGATTCCTACGGCGATCTGAATGGCAAGACGTTGCTGCTGCACGAAGAGCGGCGCGAGGCGTGGGAGCGCTGGGCGGCGGGATTGGGAATCGAGCCGATCAAGCCCAATCGATTGGTCCGCCTCGACACCATGTCGGCGGTGGTGCGGGCCGCCGAGCAGGGCGTCGGCATCGCCTTGGTGCCCTCGCGCTTGAGCGCCGATCGCTTCAGTGCCGGCGGATTGGTGAAACTCTTCGATGCGGAATTGACCACCAATGAGAGTTACTTCCTGCTGCACCGGCCCGAGGATCGCGCGCGCGAGGATTTACAGGAGCTGACGCGCTGGATCCTGAGCGAGTGTCGCGTCGCCTAGAGGCTGTCCAGCGTCTTGGAACACATGAGGAAAATCGCGCCTCGAGAAAAATTTTCTCGTTTGTAGCAGCCTTCGGCGCCGCTTACGGTGTCGTGAGGGAGTTGGTATTTTCGATCCGAGGAATACCATCATGATCATTCGCAAACTCCTGCTGACGGCCGCATCCGTCGCCGCCATTTGTCCCGCCGTTTCCCACGCATCCGCGGAAAATACAGCCTTAAACGCCTGCGCGCAGGCATTCGCAACGAGTTTGGCGTCGGGTTCGGGCGCGCCCACATTCAAACTGAAATATCACGCTGAATCGGCCGGCGCGCTGGCCGACTACTACGGCAGCCATGCATTCACGTTCTATCTGCAAGCTCATGACCCGAAGACCGGTTTGACGCTGGCCCGCGCAACGTGCTCTGCGGATACCCGCGGCGCCGTCATCGCGTTGACGGCCGCGCCGCTGGAGACATCGCCCTCGCTCGCGGCACAACTCTAGAGGCGTGAGGCGGGAAGCCGCCGGCGGAAAGCCACCAGCGGAAAGCCGCTGGCGAGTTGGCCGCGCCGAGCGTATAAATCCGTTTTCATTTCTTGGGGACAACGGGTGACGGACGCTGCTGTGGAGTTGGTGGTTGCAGCTGCGGAAAACGATGTCATCGGCCGCGCCAACCAGCTGCCGTGGCACTTGCCGGCGGACTTGCGGCATTTCAAGGCGCTCACCATGGGGCATCACATTCTCATGGGCCGCAAGACCTATCAGTCCATCGGCAAGGCATTGCCGGGCCGGACAAACTTGGTGATGAGCCGCGCGATCGCCTTGGGGTCGCCTGGTTTCGCGCCCGCTGATGCCAAGCTGGTTCGAACCCTTCAAGAGGCCCGCTCGTCTGCCGGCGGTGAATTGCCCCTGATGGTGATCGGCGGCGCGGAGGTCTATCGCCTGTGTCTGCCGTCCGCGCGGCGCATTCACCTGACGCTTGTGCACACGGAAATCAAAGACGGCGACACGTTCTTTGCGGACTGGCGCAAACCGGAATGGGTCGAGTCGCGCCGCGAACACCACGAGGCCGATGCAAAGAACGCCTACGCTTACAGTTTTGTGACGCTGGATCGGGCCTGAGGCTCCAATGTCTCCCCATGGCACCCGCGCAAGATCGAGCCCGCTCCAAAGACGATCCGTGCGTTCATAGAGACGAAGGATGGTTTGTAGGTGACTTGCCTAACACTGTGTTTCAAATCTCGACACTGACGTATATTGCAGCAGCGCGCCAGAATGACGCGAGCTATTATGATGAGATACTTGGCTACAAACCGAACACTTAAGTCGTTTCGCCTGCCCATGCTCGTCCCGGCACTCGTCGTCGCCCTTGGCTCGACCGCGCCTGCGTTTGCGCTGGAATATCCGATCGGCAAGCCACAAATTCGTGCGGGCGTGGAATTGAGCATGGTCTACCTGCAGCCGGTGTCCATGGAGCCCGCCGCCATGATGCGTTCGGTCCACGATTCCGACATCCATCTGGAGGCCGACGTCAAGGC
>DATHFB010000359.1:0-11042 GCA_035318305.1 Steroidobacteraceae bacterium
GGGCCGCGGGTTGCGCGAGCCAGGTCGGGTACCAGAAAGAGCGTACCTCGCGTTTCATCTGATAGCGGGCGCCGGCACCGCCGTCAAATCCGTCAAATGAAGGGGGATGCAGAAACAAAGTTCTCATGGAGTTTTCCTTACGACCGAATCTACCGAGCCATCACAGTATTACGCTCTGTACGGCAAAGTAAAGAGGCTATAAACGACAATTGTGCCCCGGTTGCCGGAGAGTCATCGAGTTCGCGTAAATCCCGGGAGGTACCCCTATTCAGATAAGTGAACCACGCCGCAAATTCAGCGATTTCGAGCGCCAAACCCGCAAATACCCGGCAAATTGCGTGTCAGCGGCTTGCGTGTCGACTATCCTCTTAAAACGAATCCATGGAGGGCGATTGATGCAGCCAATGATGCGTATTATTTTGCCGATCATCGGATTGCTCATTGCGGCAAGCCTGGGAAGTCCGGCCAGTCGGGCATTTGACTTGCTTTTAGGGGCCGCGGTGGGATTTCTCATCGCCGACCTCGGCGTCATCCGCACGCGCCTGGATGCTGTTACTCAGGAATTCGACCGTCTGAAGAAGGAATTTCGACGGCGTCAAGACGTACCGACAGCTTCAGTGCCGCCCCGCGAAACCACCCCTGAGTCGGCACGCAGTGCAACGCAAGTCCGGCCTGATCGTCCCTGGCAAGATATCGAGGCTCCGGCGCACGCTGCCGCTGCCGCGGCCGCTCCTAGCGTACCTTTCCCGCCGGCCTCTGCAGGGGCGGCGCACTCGGGCGCCAAGGAACCGGCGGTGATCGCCGCCATCCGCAGCTTCTTCACAGGCGGCAATACCCTGGTCCGCATCGGTGTCATCGTTTTATTTTTCGGCGTCGCGTTCTTGTTGCGCTACATGGCGGAACATTCACACATCCCCATCGAAATTCGCCTGACCGGCGTTGCGCTCGCGAGCATGGTACTCATTATATTGGGGTGGCGCTTGAGAAAGACGCGCGGCGGCTACGCGCTCGCCTTGCAAGGGGGCGGCGTCGGCATTCTCTATCTGATCGTCTTTGCCGCATTACGGCTGTATTCCATATTGCCCGCCGCAATCGCATTTCCGCTCCTTGCGCTGATCGCAGTCCTCTCGGCGATCCTCGCCATATTGCAGAACTCGATGTCATTCGCGCTGCTGGCGTTGAGCGGTGGATTTCTCGCTCCGGTTCTGGCATCCACCGGCCAGGGGAGCCATGTGGTGCTTTTCAGCTACTACGCGGTGCTCAACGCCGGAATAGTGGCCATTGCCTGGTTCAAGGCATGGCGGCCGCTGAATGTCGCTGGATTTGTGTACACATTCGCGATCGGCACCGCGTGGGGTGTCCTGAAGTATCGGCCAGAGGATTTCGCGACGACCGAACCTTTCTTGATCTTGTTCTTCCTGTTCTACCTCGGCATCTCGATTCTCTTCACTCTACGGCAGCCCACGAAATCGATTGGCTACATCGATGGCACGCTGATTTTTGGTACGCCCATCGTCGTCTTTTCGCTTCAATCCGCGATGCTCCATGACCGGCTGATGTCGCTGGCCTACAGCGCCATCATCTTGAGTGCGCTTTATCTCACCGTCGCCTACATTTTGAAACGTCGACATAGCGACTCTCACAAGCTCCTATTCGAATCGTTCATGGCCTTGGGCGTAGCGTTTCTGACTCTGGCAGTGCCGCTTGCCTTGGACGCGCGCTGGAATGCTGCAACGTGGGCTCTGGAGGGGGCCGCCCTGATCTGGGTGGGATGCCGGCAAAACCGATTCCTGCCGCGACTCTTTGGCGCCTTGTTGAATCTCGCCGCGGCCTGCGTCGGCGTGTCGGAATTCAAGGCGAGCAACGATTACCTGGGCCTGCCGCTCGGCGATTATTTCGGCATTCTCCTGCAATGCGTCGCCGCAATATTCTCAGCCCGCACTCTGAACAATAGTCGGCAGCATCTCAAGGAGGTGGAATCCCTCGTACCTGGCGCGCTGTTCTGGATCGGACTCGGATTGTGGATGCTGGGAAGCACGAGCGAAATCCACCAATATCTACCCGCGCATGAAATGGCCGCGGCATTGCTGCTCGTGACGCTCACCACCTTGAGTTCAAGCGAAATTCACCGCCGTACGCAACTCGGCGCTGCCAGGATCGCCGCCCTGCTACAACTGCCCACCATGCTTGGCTTTGCCGCCTTTGCCGGCTTCAATCTGTCGCATCCGTTTGCCGACGGCGGCTGGTGGGCATGGCCGCCGGCGTTTGCGGGTCTGTATTTCCTGACATTCCGTCATGAAGGCGCACCGCGCGAGCCGCTGGCCAAGTCGTTGAATTCGGGCGCCGCGTGGTTGTTCTGCGCTCTCTTGAGCTGGGAATTCGCCTGGCAAGTCAAGGCGCGCATAGTGGGCGGCAACACCTGGCCAACTTCCGCCTGGATCATCATCCCGGCGTTTGTCCTGTGGCGGCTGCCAAAGCTTGTAACCAGGGTCAAATGGCCTTTTGCGAGAAATCGCGAGGCCTATTTGTTCGTGGCCGGCATTGGGCTGGCGCTCTATCTATGCGCGTGGAGTTTGTCGACCAATATCACCTCATCGGGTGACACGGCTCCCTTACCGTATGTTCCGCTGCTCAATCCGCTCGATCTCGGACAGGCACTGGTACTGCTCGTACTGCTTCGATATTGGCGGTTCCTAAGAGCAGTCGATTCACCGGCATCCGCACGGATTGATAAGCGATTGCCGCTGCCCGTGCTGGCCGCGCTCACCTTCGTTTGGCTAAACGCGCTGCTGCTGCGGACATTGCATCAATGGTTCGGCGTGGTGCTCAATCTTGACGACTTAATGGCCTCTACATTGGTTCAAACCTCTTTGTCTCTGTTCTGGACGGTGCTGGCGCTGATTACCATGCTCATTGCCGCGCGCAAGCGCAACCGTCTGGTTTGGCTTGTTGGCGCGGGCCTCCTAGGAGTGGTCATTGCGAAGCTGTTCTTGATCGATCTTTCGAGGATTGGATCAGTGGAGAGAATCATCTCTTTCGTTGGCGTAGGTCTCTTGATGCTGATCGTCGGTTATTTTTCGCCGCTCCCACCTGCACGTGAGTCGAGACCATGAAGGGACTTATTCTTTGGACACTGGGATCTTCAATCTTTTCGAGCACTGTTCTAGCGCAGGCGATGTCGCCTCGGGACTTCGCCTACGCACAAATGGCGATTCTTGCGCAAGATGCCGCAGCGTACCGCTTCTCTCTGCCGCTCGCCGTCTATCAAAGCACCTTCAGCGAGGATTTAGCCGACATAAGAGTGTTCAACGCCGAAGGGCTTGCCGTCCCGTTTTCGTTGTCCCGGCCGGCGGCACAATCGGGCACTCACAAGGCTCCCATCGCTCTACCGCTGTTCCCGCTCCACGAGGGTGCCCGAGTCCTGATCGACGGAGTTCATCTAACCATCAACTCAGCTGGTTCCGCCGTCAACCTGCAGACGCAAAATGGCATCACTTCAAGCAGCGTAGTCCGGCAATATCTTCTCGATGCGCGCGATCTCGATGCGACATTCTCAGCTTTGCAGCTGGGTTGGCCCGATGCCGCAACGGAATACACCGGCCGCTTGAGTGTGGAGGCGAGTGATGATTTAGCGGCGTGGCATTCGCTTGTCGCCGCGGCGCCCATTGCGAATCTTCACGCCAGTGGTCAAACGCTGGTAGAGAATCGTGTGGAGTTCGCGCCCACCAAAGCCAAATTCTGGCGCCTCTCATGGCTCGGAGCTGCACCCGGCTTTGAACTGACGAGCATTCTCGCGCAACCGGCATCCAGCCCCACCGAGCCTGCGCGGGCTATCTTGGATGTGATCGGCACCCGCGATCCCAAAAACACGCAGGAATACACGTTCGACTTGAACGCCCACCCTCCTGTATCACGCATCAATGTCGAACTCCCGGAAGCCAACACTGTGGTCGACATTGCATTGTCCTCGCGCCGGCTGCCGGGCGACCCCTGGCGGCCCGTGACGCGCGCAGGCTTCTACCGCGTCAAAACCGCAGACGGCGAACAACAGAATGCACTGCTTGAGATCGGTGTCGATGGCGATCGCTATTGGCAGGCGCGGATTTTGAATACGGGAGGCCTGCCGCAAACGCCTCTGCGCCTGCACGTGGAATGGATCCCCAATGAAGTGACCTTTCTCGCCCAAGGACACGCGCCTTTTCTAATCGTGTACGGCAACGCGTCCGCGGCGCGCGCAGAGGCCGACTTGAACCGCTTGCCCACCACATTGGAGATCGCGCCTGCGACACTGGGCCCCTCGCAAGTGTCAGGAGGAGCGACTCGCCTCATCGCCAAAACCGCGCGATTCCCGCGGATGCGCGTTGCGCTGTGGAGCGTATTGCTGCTCGCGGTCGTTCTTCTCAGCTGGATGGCCTACCGCATTTCCAAGGAGACCAACGGCACCCATCCGAAGTGAGATTAGTTTCTTAAGACCGCTGCAGTCGAGCGGGCCTTGAAAGTCTGCCGTTATCGCCCAAGATGTCGAGTTGCTGGCCGAACCTAGCGCTTTGGAGGACGAGCAGAAACATGGAAACGATTGGCGGCGATTTAGGCCAGATGCAGCGCACCCCGTTGGCAGCGGCCCACGTCGAGGCATTGCGCGCCGTGGGCAAGGTCGCAACCTATCCTGCGGGTACGTTTCTCGCAAGACTGGGGGAGCCAATGGATCGGTTCGTTTTCGTCGAAGAGGGCGAGATCGAAGTGGTCAATCCCTACACCGGAGAACGCCATTTCCCTTCCACAGTGGGTCCGGCACAGTTCATGGGAGATATCGCCTTTCTGAACGGCGGCGCCTGGTCAATGCCGATGCGCACGGTTCGAGATACTCGGGTGATCGAGGTGCCGCGTGAAGCGATGCTGACGCTGATGTCCCAAATCCCAGAGATGTCCGACATCATCATCACAGTATATTCGGCTCGCCGCCGAAAGCTGCTCGACGACCGCAACAGCAGCTTGCGACTGATCGGAGAAGATGAGGACCGCAACGTGCGTGGCATCGCGGAGTTTGCGAGCCGTAACCGCATCCCCTACAGCTCGTTACCGCTGCGAAGCCCTGAAGCAGAAGCGACCGCCATGAGCTGCTCAATCGCTTCGGCCGTGCCCGCGGTGATCTTCGGGCGAGACGTCGTCGTTACCGACCCCACGCCCGACAAGGTCGCAAAGCTGCTCGGTCTCAATCTCGACTTCCGGGACGATGAGGCGTTCGACGTGCTGATCGTGGGTGGCGGGCCCGCGGGGGTCGCCGCGGGGGTGTATGCGGGCGCCGAGGGTTTGCGCGCGCTGGTCGTGGAGGACGTTGCGATCGGCGGCCAGGCCGGCACCTCGAGCCGAATCGAGAATTACATGGGCTTCCCGACCGGCATTTCGGGCGCCGACTTGGTCTGGCGCGGCGAGGTACAGGCGATGAAATTCGGTACTCGCTTCGCGATGCCGCGGCGCGTGGTACTACTCGAGAGGCTCGGAGATGAAAGCTTCTGCGCCACCTTTGACAACGGCCAGCGCGTGCGCGCCAAGGCTGTGGTGGTCGCGACCGGCGTGCAGTATCGCCGCCTGCCGCTCGACCGGCTTGCCGACTTTGAAGGCGCCGGTATTTATTATGCCGCGACCGAGATCGAGGCTCGGTACTGCAAAGGAACAGAAGCGGTCATCATCGGCGGCGGCAACTCGGCCGGGCAGGCCGCGATGTTCTTGAGCCGCTCGGCGCGCTGCGTGCGCGTGTTGGTCCGAGGAGCGTCGCTTGCCGCTTCGATGTCGAGCTACCTCTCCAGTCGGCTCAAAGCCGATCCCAGCATCGCAATCGAATACGGCGCGGAGGTCAGTGCCTTGCATGGCGCGGATCGTCTCGAAACACTGACCATTCGTGACGTGAAGACCGGCGCGACCCGCGTCATCGACACGTGTGCGCTGTTCATCATGGTGGGCGCGGCGCCGAACACCGAGTGGCTCTCCGGCCTGGTGAAACTCGATGATAAAGGGTTCGTGATCACCGGTTCCGGCGCAGACTCCGCGAGCTCTCCTTTTGCCACCTCGCTGCCCGGCGTGTTCGCGGTAGGTGATGTTCGGGCAGGCTCGGTCAAGCGCGTCGCCTCTTCGGTCGGCGAGGGATCGGTCGTGATCTCCAAGGTCTGGGAGTTTGTCAATCGCTAGCCGCTTGTGTCGTACTCCAATTTGAACTTCCAAGGAGTCGTCCAGCCCATAGCAGCTATGACGCGATGCTGTCCAACTCGGCCACAATTTGCGGCGACAGCGTCAATTGAGCAGCGGCTAGGTTCTCTCGAAGGTGCGCAACCGACGAGGTGCCGGGGATCAACAGGATGTTGGGCGAGCGCTGCAGCAGCCATGCCAGCGCGACGACCATCGGCATGACGCTCAGCCGGCCCGCGACCTCCGACAGAGTGGATGACTGCAGCGGCGTGAACCCGCCGAGCGGGAAAAACGGCACGTAGGCGATGCCGTCGCGGGCAAGATTGTTGATCACGGCATCGTCCGTCCGGTGCGCGAGATTGTAGTGATTCTGCACGCAGACGATTGGGGCAACCTGGCGCCCTTCCGCGATCTGTGCGGACGTGACATTGCTTAAGCCGATATGACGCACTAAACCCTGCCGCTGCAGGTCGGCCAAAACCGTGAGGGGCGCCTCGATCGATCCTTCGGCAGCGCCGTGGGGGCTGAACATGGTTCGCAGGTTGACCACGTCAAGGACGTCGAGCCCCAGGTTGCGCAGATTGTCGTGGACTGCCTGCCTCAGCTCCTCCGGCGACATGGCCGGGATCCACGATCCGTCCGCGCCGCGACGAGCGCCGATCTTCGTGACGATAACGAGGTCATCGGGATAGGGTGCCAGCGCCTCGCGGATCAGTTGGTTGGTGACGTGCGGGCCGTAGTAATCGCTGGTATCAATGTGATTCACGCCGCCGGCAACGGCTTCGCGCAGCACAGTCAATGCCGCGTCGCGATTTTTCGGCGGGCCAAAGACGCCCGGTCCGGCGAGTTGCATTGCACCGTATCCGACACGCCGTGTGATGCGCTCGCCAAGCTTGAAGGTGCTCGATTGATTGGTGCTCGACATGGGTGACTCCTTTGTAACGACCTCAGGCCCGGTGCTTTGTCAAAAACGCAGCGACAAGCAGCTGAGGCCACCGTCCATCTTACGAAATTCGGAAACATCGAGGACGAGGCACCTATAGCCGAGGGTTTCCAGTGCCTCGGCTATTTGCGGATAGCCCGCAGGAATCAGCACATGGTCATTGATATGGATGCAATTGGCTGCATATAGCTCAGCGGAGCGCACCTCAATCAATTCATAAGCCTGGAATGCGGATACCGCGCTCAATTCGGGAGCAACGACAAGCCGCTTGTCTCCTAGATAGGCAATGCCGGATTTGAGATGTAGGAGTCGGTCCTGCCCACGTATGTCTATCGTTGAACTTGTATAGCCATGCGCGTGCAGAATCGTACTGAGTTGACGCGCGCCTTCAGGGTTGGTGCGCGCAGATATGCCGATGAAGAAATGCTCATCGGCCTGACAGACATCTCCTCCGTCCATCGATCCAGGTTCAACAATCTGCAGAGCTTCGGTGCGGTATGCAAGAACCGCCTCTTTGATCAGCTCGATTTCACCCAGGCGAGACGGCGCACCGGGTCGCATGATAATTGCCGCCCGCGCGGCCAGAATCGCCGTATCTTCCACAAACGTACTATCGGGATACTGCGGAGCCGGCGCCAATATATCGACGGTCAGTCCACATGCACGAAGCGCGTCGCAATACCGTCCGTGCTGTTCAAGAGCCTTCTCAACAGAGGGGGCACCCTCTCCGCAAGAGGTCAAACCGTGCGAGAAAGTTCGCGCGGGAAGGCGCGTTATCGCGTGCTCAAATCGCATTGTATTCTCGTCATTGAAGATACTGCGCGGTCTGCCGGGATCCCGCACCGCATCTAGCTATTAGTAAGCAAAGGACACTGTAAGTAGAGCCGTCCGCCCCGCGCCCGGCACGACGTGATTTTCCACCGGCGAGCTGAAGTAGGAATTGGCGTAGTAGTATCTGTTCGCAAGATTGTAGCCATTGATCTGCACCGCCATGTGCGAGTTCAGGCTATATCGCGCCATGGCGTCGAAGGTGACGTAGCCCGGCACATGCGCCGTGTTGTCGACGTCGGCCGCGCGGCGAGATAGGTAGTTGAATCCCGCGCCGACTTTCCACGCTTCGTGGAACTCGTAAACCAGCCACATATTCGCCTGGTTCGACGCCGTGTTCAGCAACGGCGCGCCGACAGAGGCCGGATCGGTTGACGACACGGTCTCGGAGTCGAGATGGGTATAACCCGCTGTGATTTCGAGCTCTTCAGTGAGGTAGCCCGCCGCATCGGCCTCAAAGCCGCGCACGCGTTCCTTCCCCGCCAGCAGCTGCGGAGCGGTCGGATTGGTGGGATCGCCAACCCGCGCATCGCTCATGTCTGTCTGAAAGACTCCGGCCTGCAGCGCAAGGCGTCCGCCCAGGACCGTGGATTTTGCGCCGACTTCGAAGGTCTTGTCCTTCTCCGGCCCCAACGAAGCGGTCTTGGCGCTGAGGGAAAGATTTTCAGCCGAAGGATCGTAAGAGGTGCCGTAGGAGGCGTAGAGACTTAACGTGTCGAGAGGCTTGAAGACGATCGAGGCTCGCGGACTCGCGATGGTGTCGGTGTGTTCAAAGTGCGCCTGCGTGATGGGTTCGTTGAACACGGCGTTGAAGCGATCAACTCGCACCGCTGCCGTCGCTTCCCAGTACCGGCCGAAATCGACAATGTCTTCGAACAGAATACTGGCCGTCTTCGTGACCGTATCGGGGGTTTGAGTGACTTGCGTTTGATGGCCGGGGAACGGCTCAAACGGGTCCGGGTTCAGAACGGGCGTGCCCGGAATCTGGTTGAGTTGATTGGCAAAGCGCCTCAGATCCGCTTCTTCCCGGTCCAGTTCGACACCGACGACCACATGGTGCTCAACAGCGCCGGTGGTGAAGCGTGCATGCAGATCGGCATCGTTCATCAGCGTTTTCACAGTGCCTTGAACGCTGGGCCGATCACGGAACGTCAGCACGGTATCGAGCGGCGCGCCCGGCTGCGGCGCCGCCGTACCGTAGTGGGCCGCGGTCTCGCGGCTGTCAAAGAAATAGTTGCCGATGCGTGCGGTGTCGGTGAACCAGAAATCCTTGTTGAACTCGGTCCTGAAAATCGCAGTGCCGACATCGACCCGCGATCGGGTGCGATCATCGGAGGGCAGGCCGTAGTAGGTATTGCGCGGCACCGGCACGGGACTGCCGAAGGCGAAGGGGATGCCGTAATCCGGGATGTCGTTTTGCTCCTGATGCAGATAATTCAAGGTGAAGGTCGTGGGGCCGCCGATTCCAAATGCCAGCGACGGCGCAACGCCCCACCGGCGGTTGTCGACGAAATCGCGATCGGCAACCTCGGATTTCAGTCCCATGGCATTCACGCGAAAGGCAGCGCTGTCCGCGAATTTGTAATTGAAATCGGCGGTGCCGCGAAGCTCGCTGTTCGTGCCGCCCACGAGGCTGCCGCGCGCAAAATCCTGCAGCTGCGGCGTCTTGCTGACTTGGTTCACCACGCCGCCGGTCGAGCCGCGTCCGAACAACGTGGAAGCCGGCCCCTTGTAGACCTCGATGCCTTCGAGATTGAAACTGTCGCGCGTGTAAAAGCCGGTGTCGCGCAAGCCGTCCAAAAAGAAGTCATCGCTCGCGGCAAAGCCGCGCAGATTGATGTTGTCGCCATGCGTGCCGCCTTCGCCCGCATTCAGCGTAATTCCCGGCACGTTTTTCAGCGCATCCTGCACCGTGCTCGCGGCCTGCTCGATGAGCAGTTCCTGGGGCACGACTGTTACGTTCTGAGCAGTGTCCTGTAACGATGTCGTGTAAGCGCCGATTGACGGGTGGCCCGTGACAACGACCTCGGAGAGCTTGTCAGTCGACTCCTCCGCGTGGAGTCCGAAAGAGGACGCGAGGCAGATTGTCGATCCAACACCGATTTGTGCGCGGCTCAAGCGTCGAGCGGGGAGTTCTTCAATGCTCATACTTTCCATAAATGCGAATTATTCGTATTCGTGATTACATTGGCATTGCGAACGGTTGTCAATGGGGTGCCGTCTAATTCTTTATAAAACAGGCAGTTACAATCGACACAGCAAGCGCACGCAGTTGCCCCCACAGGAAAGCAACGAGTAATTGGTGGGAATCGCGCGAGGGATCCTCACCCTGCATTCCGATCGACGCCGAGTTCGTGCAAGATTGCAACGCGCAGTTCCTGCACTTCGGGACTGGTCAGCTTGCGCGGATGCGGCAGATCCACGTTGAACATCGCTTGAATTCTCGTGGGTCTCGGCGACAACACCATGATCCGATCAGCCAGGTGAATGGCCTCTTCCACGTCATGGGTAATCAACATGACCGTGTGGCGCTCCTCCGCCAGGATGCGCAGCAGCTCATTGCGCATGCGCAGGTTCGTCAATGCATCCAGCGCCGAGAACGGCTCGTCCATGTACAGAATCTCGGGTTTCACCGCGAACGCCCGCGCCAATTCGGCCCGTTTGAGCATTCCGCCCGAGAGTTCGTGGGGATAGCTGCGCTCAAAGCCCTTCAATCCCACCATCGCGGCGTAATGATCGGCCACCCCCTTCTTGTCGGCCTGCGGATGATCATTCAGTCCGAACATCAGATTCTGCTGCACGGTAAGCCAGGGGAAAACCGAACCCTGCTGCGAAATGAGAATGCCCTTGGCATTGGGCTTCGAGCGCGGCACTGCATCGATGAGAATCGAACCCGCATCCGGTTGCACGAACCCTGCGACCATGTTCATCAACGTCGTCTTTCCACACCCCGACGGACCGACGATGGCAACGAACTCACCGTCCCCCACGGTGAGGCTGACGTCTTCGACGACCTGCAGTTCTGCACCGTTCCAGGCAAATCCCTTGCGAATGCCGTTCACTGCGATCTTAGTGCGCATAACGCCAC
>DATHFB010000360.1:0-2644 GCA_035318305.1 Steroidobacteraceae bacterium
ACGGTGCCTGGTACATCTCTCAGGTCCTGGACATCCTGACTTCCAACCCGGAGGTGTTCAGCAAGACCGTGCTCATCATCAACTACGACGAGAACGATGGCTCTTTCGACCACCTGCCAGCGCCAGTCCCGGCGATCAGCACGGACGGCTCGGACGGTGCCACGACGGTCACCGCCGACTTCGAGCAGGTGCCGGCGGGTTCGGTGCCGGGTTTCCCCGCGCTGCCGATCGGTTACGGCTTCCGTGTACCATTCCTGGCAATCTCGCCCTGGAGCAAGGGCGGCTACGTGAACTCTGAACTATCGGATCATACCTCGGTCATCAAGTTCATCGAGAAGCGCTTCGGGGTGCATTGCCCGAACATCACGCCCTGGCGCCGTGCGGTGAGCAGTGATTTGACCTCCTTCTTCAACTTCGCCAACCCCAACGGCAAGAACCCGCCGCTGCCGAACACGTCCGCGTTTCTGCCGGAGGAGCTGCATTCGGCGAGCGGTTCCAGCCTGACGCCGTCTTCGACTTCGCAGATCACCTTAGGCATCCCGAAGCAGGAGCAGGGCGTGCGCCCGGCGCGCGCGCTGCCGTACGACCTGGAGGTCACCGCCGAGGTGAACGCCTCCGCCGGCACCGTGACCCTGACTTTCATCAATACCGGCCGCAAGGCCGCGGTGTTCACGGTGCGTTCTGTCAACGCTGCGGACGCTGTGCGTGCCTACACCGTAGAATCGGGCAAGTCGCTGTCGGGCAACTGGGAGATTTCGGGGGTCTACGGTCTGTCGGTGTACGGCCCGAACGGCTTCTTGCGGCAGTTCAACGGCAGCAACGACAGCGCCGCCGCGGTGCTTGGCGTTATCGCGACGCACGGTTTCGAGGGCCGCGGCTCGTTGGTGCTGCAGATCGCCAACCTGACCAAGAACAAGGCGAACGTCACGGTGACCGACGCTTATACGGGTAAGATCGTCTCGGCGCACTTTACCCGCCAAGGCGAGGAATTTGTGCACGACCGGTCGTTGGAAGAGTTCCAGGGTTGGTATGACCTCGTCATCACGGTCGAGGAGGACCCGACCTTCGAGTATCGCTTCGCGGGCCACATCGAGACCGGCCGCGAGAGCATCTCGGATCCGGCGATGGGTGGTCTCGTCACACTGAAGGTTCCTGTCTGATCTGATGCGATGAGCGAGGTGTGCCGCCGCGGCCGCTGGTCCAGCCGCGGCGGCACACCTCCATCGGGGGCCTTGATGAAGCCTACTGGTTCTGGTGGGTGATTCATACCACTATGAATTCATCCGCAACGGCGGAAACAACGCTGCTGGAGCAGGAAATTCCTCGCCTGCAAGAGCTTACTCGAACACGTCATTACGTTGCGGCGCTGGCAGGCATCGACCCGCTGCTGGCTCGACATCCCGAAGACCGTGACCTGTTGTACCTGGCGGCGATGAACCTGCGCTATTTGAATCGGGTTTCGGATGCGTTAGAACTCCTTCGACGCCTGGAGCAGCATCACCCGCGATACAGCCGGCTGCACCAGGAGCGCGGCCACTGCTACATCGCACTGAGGGATGCCCCCAGGGCCATCGAGGCATTCCGGCGCGGCGTCAACATCAACCAGGCGCTGCCCGACAGCTGGCAAATGCTGCACGACCTATACCGTATGACGGGAGACCAGCACAACGCCGCCACCGCAGCCGAGCACATCGCGGTTCTACGAGGGCTGCCACCGCCCATCATCCAGGCAGCCAGCCTGTTCTCCGACGGCGATTTGACGCCGGCGGAAAGCATCATCCGCGCCTACTTGCTTCAGCACGCTGATCATGTCGAAGCCACGCGTCTGCTGGCCCGCATCGGTATCCAGCGAGACGCGGTGGATGACGCCGAACGGTTGCTGGAATCCGTCCTGAAGCTGGCACCGGACTACGGGGCGGCACGAGCCGACTACGCCGGTGTGCTGAACAAGCGGCAAAAGCACCTGCAGGCGCGGCAGGAGATGGACACGCTACTGCAGCTGGAGCCCAGTAACCGTCGTTATCTGAAGCTATACGCGGCGGCCTGCGTGGGACTCGGCGATTACGAGCCCATCATTCGCCTGTACCGCCAGATGCTGGCGGAAGGCGCTGCAACCAGAACCGAGACCGCGGACTTGCACCTGTGGCTGGCAGACTTGCTGAGAACCGTCGGTCGGCAGCCGGAAGCCATTCAGGAATATCACGCAGCCATCGCCGCCTTGCCGGACTCGGGCGAAGCCTGGTGGAGCTTGGCTAACCTCAAGACCTACCGCTTCGCTGAAAGTGAGATCGCGCGCATGCGCACCGTGGAAGCGGTGCCCGCCATCTGCCTGGTAGACCGATACCACCTGTGCTTCGCGCTGGGCAAGGCGCTGGAGGATCGGGGTCGATATGAAGAATCTTGGGGGTTCTATGATCGCGGCAACGCCCTCAAGCACGCCGAGATTCGCCGCCTGCCCCAGATCACAGAGACCCACGCCCGGCTGTCGAAGCAGGTGTGCACGAAGGAATTCTTCGCAGCACGGCATGAGTGGGGCGTGGCGGATCCGGATCCCATTTTCATCCTCGGCCTGCCCCGCTCCGGCTCCACGCTCATCGAACAGATCCTGGCTTCGCACCCCCAAGTCGAGGGCACCCAGGAACTC
>DATHFB010000361.1:0-18619 GCA_035318305.1 Steroidobacteraceae bacterium
AAAGGAAGGAAAGTTGCAGAACGCCATCGCCAAGCCGCCGAGCTTGACCGAAACGTTCGGCAGAGCCGCGAGCGTGCGCATATTGTCGCGCCAAATCGGAAACCGCTCTTCGCGTTTTCCCTGGTAGCCGGCAATTCCCAGTGGCGTGCCGACGTGATCGAGAATGACGGGAGTATGGGGAAATGCCCGCACCAGATCGATCAATTCCGGAAGTTGCGGTTCCACGAGCCAAGCATCGAACGACAGGTCGAATTTTCCAAGTTGCGCGTAGCCCTCCCGGAAAGGCTTTGCCGCATATAATCCGGCGCCGACCCGGACCAAGGGGCCCAGCACGTTGGAATCCGCATCGTATGAGGCGCTATGGCGAATGCCGCGGAAGCGATCGCCGCCCGCCTCAAGATGCGCCGCCAGCACTTCGCTCACCACCGCACCGGCCGTGAGATCAACATGCCCCACGATGCCGGCGCAGGCACGAACGGGGCCGTAAGTGCCGCTCGCGCACATCGCCGCGATGCCATTGACGAATTCAGTTTCCCCCACGGCTTTGAACGCATCCGGTGCATCGGCGCGGTACATGGCGCCGCACTGAACAAAGACGGTCGCGCGTATGTTGTGTCCGGTATTGAGATCAGCCAGGAATTCCGGCAGTAGATACCGCATGGCGCGGCGGATGACCTTGTCGAAACCATGCTGCGGCACGGGGCGATTGGCAAACGCCGCTTCCGGCCAATCCCATAAGTGGTGATGCGGATCGATGATCGGCAGATCAGGTTCTAAAATGGACTCGGTCTGTGCGGCGCTCGTCATGCTGATCTCCGGTACGGCTCAGCATAGTTTGCCCGATTTTCCCCGGCTCGCGCATCAAACCTGGATCACGCACAATAGCATTCGTGGCCACATTGACCGACCAACGTCCGGATCCGGACCTGCTGCTGGCGAAAGTCAACCGGCAGGAATTGAAGGCGCGGCGCGGCAAGCTCAGGATCTATTTCGGCTCATCGGCCGGAGTCGGCAAGACTTACGCCATGTTGATGGCGGCGCGCAAGCTCGCGAGCGAAGGCCGCACAGTCCTGGTCGGCGTGGCCGAAACTCACGGCCGTGCGGAAACCGCCGCGCTGCTCGAGGATTTGGAAGTTCTGCCGCCCAAATCCGTTGTATATCGGGGAAAAATGCTGGTCGAATTTGACCTGGACGCGGCGCTCGCGCGGCGCCCGCAACTGATTTTGATCGACGAGCTGGCGCACTCCAATGTCTCGGGAATGCGCCACCCAAAGCGTTGGCAAGATGTCGATGAACTGCTGGCGGCGGGCATCGACGTTTTCAGTACCTTGAACGTGCAGCACCTCGAGAGCCTCAACGACGTGGTTGGCGGGATTACCAATGTGCGTGTCTGGGAAACCATTCCCGACAAGGTCTTCGACGCTGCCGATGAGGTCGTGCTGGTCGATATCCCCGCGGACGAGCTGTTGGCCCGGCTGAAGGCCGGGAAGGTCTATGTGGCGCAGCAGGCGGAACATGCGGCCCATCATTTCTTCCGCAAAGGTAATTTGATGGCATTGCGGGAACTCGCTCTGCGGCGTACCGCGGATCGGGTCGAGGGCGACGTCCAGGCATATCGGGTCGATCAATCCATCGAATCCGTTTGGAAGACCGCTACTGCATTGTTGACCTGCGTAGGACCGGATGCGGCTGCACAACGCGTGGTTCGGGCTGCCGCACGCCTGGCGGGCCAGCTGAATACCGAGTGGCATGCGGTCTATGTGGAAACACCGAACCTGCAGCGTTTGTCGCCGGTAAAGCGCGAGAAGATTCTGGCAACCCTCAACCTGGCCCAGGAACTCGGCGCGACGACCGCAGTTATTGCGCACGCCGACATTGCCGAGAGCATCATTGCGTATGCGCGAAAGAACAATTTGTCAAAACTCGTGATCGGGCGCGACCCCGTCAGGCGCTTGTGGCCTTGGCAAAGATCCAGCGGCCAAAAACTGGCGCTGCTCGCGCCCGATATCGATTTGATTGAAATCGGCCGCGCTGAGGACCGCACCCCCACAAGCGGGGAGAGCGCTCGGTTGTCCGCGCTGCCCGAGGTCGAGTCCGACGAGCGGCGCGTGGCGAAGCGGCTGCGCTATCTATGGGCGGCACTGGCCTGTGCGGCCGTGACACTGATATCCACGCCGCTGACCACGTACTTCGATCGCTCCAACATTGTGGCGATATTCATTTTGACCGTGGTTCTGGTGGGCGTGCGATTCGGAAGAGGACCTGCCGCTTTGGCCGCCGTGTTGAGCGTCTGCGGCTTTGATTTTTTCTTCGTGCCGCCGCGCTTCTCGTTCGCGGTGAGCGACGTTCAATACTTGCTGACCTTTTGCATCATGTTGGCGGTGGGCTTGATTGCCGGCCAGTTGACCGCCGGGTTGCGTTTCCAGGCGCGGGTGGCCGCTCATCGTGAGGAGCGCGCAGGCTCGCTGTACGAGATTGCACGCGATCTGTCGGGCGCCGTCGAAATCGAACAGGTGGTTCGAATGAGCGACGAGTCCATTCAGCGCACGTTTCGCGCGAGCGCTGCGCTGCTGTTGCCGGATGCCGACGGCAGGCTGGTGGCCGCGGCGAACACCGCTGCAACGCCTGATGCGGGATTGGCGGTGGAACTTGGGACTGCCCAGTGGGCATTTGACCGGGGCCAGCCGGCGGGTTTCGGCACGGATACGTTGCCGGGCAGTGATGTGCTCTACATCCCGCTTCGCGCACCGACCAAGGCGCGCGGCGTGTTGGCGGTGAAGGCGCACAATCGGCGCTTGCTGCGCATCCCGGAGCAACGGCAATTGCTCGACACCTTTGCTGCGCTGATCGCCATTGCCCTGGAGCGCGTGCACTACGTCGGCGTCGCCCAGGACGCGCTGCTTCAAATGGAATCCGAACGGCTGCGCAATTCGCTGCTCGCGGCGCTGTCGCACGATCTGCGCACGCCCCTGACCGTGCTCATGGGTTTGGCGGAATCTCTGGCGCGTACCGCGCCCGAACTGTCAAACGTGCAAATGGAAACCGCGCAGGCGATCCAGGATGAGGCGCGGCGCATGAGCACGTTGGTGAGCAATCTTTTGGATATGGCGCGTATCGAAAGCGGCGAGGTCACGCTGAACTTGCAGTGGCAGCCGTTGGAAGAGGTGGTGGGTGCGGCGCTCGAGGCCGCGCGCAGCATGCTGCAACGGCATACGGTCGTTGTGCAGCTGCCTCGCGATTTGCCATTGCTCAGGTTCGACGCCGTGCTGATCGAGCGGGTGCTGGTCAACCTGCTGGAGAACGTATCGAAGTACACGCCGCCCGGCAGCACCGTGACTCTGTCGGCGCAGGTGATCGCCGATCACCTCAGCGTGTCGGTTGCCGACAATGGACCGGGATTACCCGCCGGAAGGGAGGAGGCGGTATTCCAGAAGTTCACGCGCGGCGAGCGTGAGTCAGCCACGCCCGGCGTGGGTTTGGGGCTCGCCATTTGCCGCGCCATCATCGAATCGCACCAGGGCAAGATCACTGCGGCCCAGCGCGCCGGCGGGGGCGCAATTTTCACTTTCACGCTGCCCTTGGGGCTTCCGCCGCGGATTGCCGATGGCTGAGCCGCTGCCCGTCGCGATTCTGATCGAGGATGAACGGCAAATCCGGCGCTTCCTGCGCACGGCGTTGGAGACGGAGGGCTGGATGGTCCATGAGGCTGAGACGATGCGGCAGGGATTGACGGACGCCGGAACGCGCAGACCGGATCTCATCATTCTGGACCTGGGGTTGCCGGATGGAGATGGCGTGGAATTTCTGCACGACCTTCGCGGCTGGTCGAAGGTGCCTGTCATCGTTCTGTCGGCGCGAGTCAGCGAACAAGACAAAATCGCGGCGTTGGATGCCGGTGCTGATGACTACCTGACCAAGCCCTTCAGTGTCGGCGAGCTGCTCGCCCGAGTTCGCGCCACATCGCGGCGGCGCCAGGACGCCGGCGTCGATCCCGGCGCGGTGTTCGAGTTCGGAGACGTCAAAATCGATCTGAGTCTGCGCACGGCGCACAAGGCCAACATCGCGATTCACCTGACGCCCATCGAGTACCGCCTGCTCAGTCTGTTGATTGCGAATGCGGGCAAGGTGCTCACGCATCGGCAGATTCTGCGCGACGTGTGGGGACCTGCGCATTCCGAGGACGGTCACTATGTGCGCGTTTACATGGGCCATTTGCGGCAAAAGCTCGAGGGCGACCCCGCGCAACCGAAACACATCCTGACCGAAACGGCAGTGGGGTACCGGCTGGTGCAAAGCGCTCGGAGCTAGTTCCCGTGGCCGCGGGAGAGCCAGCGAAATCCTACAAGGTGTGCCGTCCGGCGACGACAGCTTTGAGCTACTCGAGGGCCTAGTGTGAATATGACTGGACATACCGACGATGCAACTTTAACCGGGCCACACGGAACCCGACGTATTGCGCGGCGCCTTGATCAGCGTAGCGACACTGAGGTGAATATGCTGCATCAACAGGGCCGGCATCCGTGCTGACCGATCAAGACATCTATCTATTCCGCGAAGGAACCCATGGGCGGCTGTTCGACCAGTTCGGTTGCCGCTTAAACCCCGCCGGCAGCGGTGCACATTTTGCCGTTTGGGCGCCGAATGCCGCCGAGATCTCGGTCATAGGCGACTGGAACGGATGGCACGCGGGAGCCAATAGGCTCGCGCCGCGGCCTGATGAATCCGGTATCTGGGAGGGCACGGTACCGGGGGTGCAACGCGGGCAGGCGTACAAGTACCGGATTACCTCGCGCGTGGGCGGCTACTCGGTTGAGAAGGCCGACCCGTTCAGCGTGCTCTGTGAGCTGCCTCCCGCCACCGCCTCACGGGTGTGGACGCTTGACTACACCTGGAATGATGCCGCGTGGATGAGTTCGCGCGGCTCGCGCAACGGTTTGAGCGCGCCCATGTCGACCTACGAGTTGCATGTGGGATCGTGGCGGCGCAAGGACGGCAACTTTCTCAACTACCGCGAGTTGGCTCATGCACTGGGAGACTATCTCAACGATCTAGGCTTCACGCATGTCGAACTCATGCCCATCACCGAGCACCCCTTCTACGGTTCTTGGGGATATCAAACGACCGGTTATTTCGCGCCCACCGCGCGCTACGGCACCCCGCAGGACTTGATGTATCTCGTCGATCATCTGCATCAGCGCGGTATCGGCGTCATTCTCGACTGGGTGCCGTCGCATTTTCCCGCCGACCAGCACGGATTGTCTTATTTCGACGGCACGCATCTTTATGAGCACTCGGATCCGCGGCAAGGCTTTCATCCGGAGTGGAACTCCTCGATCTTCAACTTTGGGCGCAATGAAGTCCGCAGCTTCCTCGTATCCTCGGCGCTGTTCTGGTTCGAGAAATATCACATTGACGGGCTGCGCGTGGATGCTGTGGCGTCCATGCTGTATTTGGACTATGCCCGCAAAGAGGGGGAATGGATCCCCAATCGATTCGGCGGCCGGGAAAATCTCGAGGCCATCGAGTTCCTGCGCATCTTGAACCAATCCGTGTATCGGGATTATCCGGGCACGACCATGGTGGCCGAGGAGTCCACCGCATGGCCGATGGTGTCGAGGCCCACGGATATGGGCGGTCTGGGTTTTGGCTTGAAGTGGAACATGGGCTGGATGCACGACACGCTCGCCTACTTCAAGCAGGATCCGATTCACCGCAAATACCATCACGGTGAGCTGACTTTCTCCCTGATCTATGCCTTCAACGAAAATTTCGTGCTGCCCCTGTCGCACGACGAAGTCGTCTACGGCAAGGGCTCGCTCATCGGCAAGATGCCGGGCGACGATTGGCAGATGTTCGCCAACCTGCGCGCACTGTACGGCTACATGTGGGCGCATCCGGGTAAGAAACTGTTGTTCATGGGGGGCGAGTTTGCGCAGCGCCGCGAATGGACTCACGAAGGGGAACTCGAGTGGTGGGTGTCCGATTTGCCCGAGCACGCGGGCGTAAAGCGTCTCATCGGCGATTTGAATCGCGTTTACCAGCGTGAATCGGCGCTGCACCAGATCGATTTTTCGCCGGAAGGGTTCGAATGGGTGGATGGCGGCAATGGGGAAATGAGCATCATCGCTTTCTTGAGAAAGTCCTCGGGAGCCGGCGCGCCGCTGCTCGTGGTGTGCAACTTCACGCCGGTTCCGCGCGCCAACTTTCTGGTCGGCGTGCCGGCACGCGGCATTTGGCGCGAGATCATCAACACCGATGCGCGGGACTACGGCGGCTCCGGCTGGGGAAATTTGGGAGGCGTCGAATCCGTACCCGTGGGATCGCACGGCCGCGTTGAGTCGGTCAACCTCAATTTACCGCCACTGTCGACCCTCATGTTGCGCTGGGAACCTCGTGGCTAGCTCCAAGCGCAAAGCGCCCGGCATAAAAAATGCGGCCGCGGCGCCGGCGTCGGATGGCACCGCAGCGATCAAAGAGGGCAGGGTGCGCGCCGTCATCGATGCGGTTTTGCCGATGGTCGATGGCGGGCGATTTCCCGCCAAACGCATTGCCGGCGAGGGGGTCGCGGTTGAAGCGCATTGTTTCACGGATGGCCACGACAAGATTCGCGTGACATTGCGCTGGAAGCTGATGGGGACGGCCGGCGCCGACTATGAGATCGATATGCAGCCGCAGGCGAACGATGTCTGGACGGCGGAATTTGCCCCATCGCTGCCGGGGCGATACCAGTTCACCGTAATGGCGTGGGTGGATCATTTTGAATCTTGGCGGCGCGAGTTTGAGAGGCGCGAGGATAAGAGCGACATACTGGTGGCACTGCAGGCAGGGGCTGCGCTCATCGATGAGGCGGCCGCGCGAGCGGCCGGCAGCGATGCGTCGATTCTGACGGAGTGGTCCGGACAGTTGCTCGCCATGATCACCGACCCCGCAGCTGAGAGCGCAGAGCAGAAAGCCTTGGCGCTCGACGCGGCACGGGCGGCCATCGTTGGGCGGTATTCGGATCGAAGTTTGGCCGCAACGCAGACGCTCGAGCTCATCGTCGATCGCAAGCGCGCCGCTTTCAGCAGCTGGTATGAACTATTCCCCAGATCGGCCGCTCGCGAGCGGGGCACTCACGGAACCTTCAAAGACGTCGAGACGCGGCTGCCCTATCTGGCGGAGATGGGTTTCGATGTGCTGTATTTTCCCCCCATCCATCCCATTGGGCGCATCAATCGCAAGGGAACGAACAATAGTTTGCGCGCCAAACCCAATGATGTCGGCAGTCCTTGGGCGATCGGATCGGCCGAGGGCGGACATAAGGACATTTTGCCGCAGCTCGGCTCGTTCGACGATTTTGACCGGCTACTGAATGTGGCACGCGCGTTGGGGCTCGAAATTGCCATGGACCTTGCGTTTCAGTGCGCTCCGGATCACCCCTACGTGAGTGCGCATCCGCAATGGTTCAAGCATCGCCCCGATGGCAGCGTGCAATACGCAGAAAATCCCCCGAAGAAGTACCAGGATATCTATCCGTTCGATTTTGAAACCGGCGACTGGCGCGCCTTGTGGAACGAACTCAAAAGCGTCGTCGATTTTTGGATCGTGCGCGGCGTCAAGATATTTCGCGTCGACAATCCGCACACCAAATCATTTGGCTTTTGGGAGTGGCTGATCAGCGCGACCAAGCGCGACCATCCGGACGTCATCTATCTCGCCGAAGCTTTCACCAGGCCCAAGGTCATGCACCGGCTGGCGAAATTGGGATTCTCGCAGTCCTATACGTATTTCACGTGGCGCAACACCAAGCAGGAGCTGACGGACTATTTCTCGGAGCTTACCAACGGGCCTGGATGCCAGTACTATCGGCCCAACGTCTGGCCGAACACGCCCGACATTCTGCCCGAGACCCTGCAGTCGGGCTTGCGGCCAATGTACGCGTCAAGATTGATTCTGGCCGCGACCCTCTCCGCCAATTTCGGCATCTATGGCCCGACGTTCGAGCTGATGGAGAGTGCGCCGCGCGAACCGGGGAGCGAGGAGTATCGCGACTCGGAGAAGTATCAATTGCGGCACTGGACGCTGCAGCAACCCGACAGCCTGTGGCCATTGATCGCGCGTATGAACCGGATCCGCCGGGAAAATGCCGCATTGCAGTCGGACTCCGGTCTGCATTTCTGCAAGATCGACAACGATCAACTGATCGCCTATCTAAAAGTGGACTCAGGCAGCAGCAACGTCATTCTGACAGTCGTCAATCTCGATCCGCATCAGCCGCAGTCGGGGTGGGTCGATATCGACGTGACTGCCTTGAGGTTCGACCCCGGCCAGCCCTACCAGGTGCACGATTTGCTGAGCGATCAGCGCTACATCTGGCGAGGCCGGTACAACTATGTGTTGCTGGATCCGCAGCGCGCACCGGCTCACGTATTTAGATTGCGCCGGCGCGTGCGCAGCGAGCAAGATTTCGACTACTACTCATGAAGCACGGCAGATGAACGACGTTCAAGTCCAGGTCCTCGATACCGCACCGGCTACCGGCATCATTGCCGGTGATGCGCTGTGGTACAAGGATGCCGTCATCTATCAAGTCAACGTCAAGTCATTCTTGGACTCCAATGACGATGGCATCGGTGATTTCAAGGGCCTGACGTCGAAGCTCGAGTACATTCGGGACCTCGGGGTCAACACCATCTGGCTGATGCCCTTTTATCCGTCGCCGCTCAAGGATGACGGCTACGATATTGCCGACTATCAAAACGTGCATCCGCAATTCGGCACGCTCGATGATTTTCGCGTCATGCTGCACAAGGCGCATCGCCTGGGGCTGAAGGTGGTTACTGAATTGATCATCAATCACACCTCCGATCAGCACCCTTGGTTTCAGGCCGCACGCAATGCGCCGCCAGGTTCGGCGCAGCGCGATTTTTATGTGTGGAGCGACACGGATCAGAAATACCTCGATACGCGCATCATATTCACCGACACGGAAACGTCGAATTGGACCTGGGATCCGGTGGCGAAGGCTTTTTACTGGCATCGCTTCTTCAGCCATCAGCCGGATCTTAATTTCGACAATCCGCAGGTGATGAAAGCGGTGCTGCAGGTCATGCGTTTTTGGCTCGACATGGGGGTCGACGGTTTTCGCCTCGATGCCATTCCCTATCTCGTCGAACGTGAAGGCACCAACAACGAAAACCTGCGCGAAACCCACGCCGTGATCAAGGAATTGCGCGCCGCCATCGATGCCTCATACACCAACCGGTTCCTGCTGGCGGAAGCGAATCAGTGGCCGGAGGATGTGCGCGAATACTTCGGCGATGGCGATGAGTGCCACATGGCCTATCATTTTCCGCTGATGCCGCGGATTTACATGGCCATCGCGCAGGAGGACCGCTATCCCATCATCGAGATCATGCAGCAAACGCCGGATATCCCCGAGAGTTGCCAATGGGCGATCTTCCTGCGCAATCATGATGAGCTGACCTTGGAGATGGTGACCAGCAAGGAACGCGACTACATGTACACGACTTACGCATCCGACGTGCAGGCGCGAATCAATTTAGGGATACGCCGGCGACTGGCGCCGCTGATGGAAAATGACATGGACCGCATCAAGCTGATGAACAGTCTGCTGTTGTCCATGCCCGGCTCTCCCATCCTCTATTACGGCGACGAAATCGGCATGGGAGATAATTTCTTCATCGGCGACCGCAATGGCGTGCGCACGCCGATGCAATGGAGTCCGGATCGCAACGCCGGGTTTTCGCGCGCCGATCCCCAGCGCCTGTACCTGCCGCCCATCATGGATGCGGTGTACGGATACCAGTCGACCAATGTCGAAGCTCAATCGCGCGATCCCAGTTCGCTGCTGAGCTGGACCAAGCGGATGCTTGCCGTGCGCAAGACCAGCCAGGCGTTCGGGCGCGGTGCGCGGCGCTTCTTGAGGCCGGGCAATCGCAAGATATTGGCCTATTTGCGCGAGGTCGGCGAAGACACCATTCTCTGCGTGGCCAACCTGTCGCGCTCGGCGCAACCGGTGGAATTGAATCTCGCGGCCTTCAAAGGCCGCGTGCCGGTGGAAATGCTCGGGCGCACCGCGTTTCCGCCCATCGGCGACCTGCCGTACTTGCTGACGATCTCCGCTTACGGCTTCTACTGGTTCAGGCTTGCCACCGATGCCGCGGTGCCATCCTGGCATGAACAAATTGTGTCCGTCGATGAGCGCCCGGTGCTGGTGCTGTTTGACGGCTGGACCAGCTTGTTCCGCGAGCGGGTGGTGCCGTGGCGCATCGGCATGGCGGAGAAGACCCGCGCGCAGTTCGAAGCCGACACGCTGCCGCGCTATATCGAGACGCAGCGCTGGTATGCGGCGAAGGGCACCGCCATCGAGCGCGCGCGCATCACGGACCAGGTGCTGTGGCAGGAGGGAAAGGTGTCCTGGCTGGTGGCGCTGGTCGAACTCGATGGGGCGGAGGAGCGCGCGAGCTATTTCCTGCCTCTGGCCATGGCTTGGGAGGAACGGGACGATGAGCGGGTGAAGAATCTCACCACCTCCGCTGTCGTCAAGATTCGCCAGCAGGCCAATGTGGGCGTGATGGGCGACGCGTTCGCGGACGAACTGTTCTGTCGCGCGGTGGTGGCGGCCATGGCGGCGGGACGCGCAATACCGATGTCGCAGGGCAAGCTGCAGTTCCGTCCCACTGCCGCGTTCGCGGAGATCGCCGGAGCGGATTTCGCGACCTTGCCGGTGGAACGGCCCCGCGGTTCCAGCTCGAATACCGTCGTCAACATGCGCGAGCGGCTCATGCTCAAGGGATATCGCCGTCTGCGCGTCGGCCTTAACCCGGAACTCGAGATGGGCCTCTATCTCACCGAGGTCGCGCACTATGCGAACTGCGCGCCGCTCGCCGGGGTGCTCGAATACATCGCAAGCGACGGCCAGACGCGCTTGTTGGCGATGCTGCAGGCCTATGTCGCGAATCAGGGAGATGGCTGGACCTATTCGCTTGAATATATGCGGCGCCACCTCGAACAGTACCGAACCACGCCCGCCGGCGATGCGCTGCCCGCCAATGCGCACGAGGCGTATTTGATTTTGATCCGGGTGCTCGCGGTGCGAACCGCAGAGTTGCATCGCGCGCTCGCACGGCCGACCGCCGACGCGGCGTTTTCTCCCCAGGCGCTGACCCGCACCGACATCGATGCGTATCGCCAGCGCGCTCTCGAGGAGGCGCGCGGCGCACTGGATCTATTGGCGGCCAATCTGGAAGCGGTGCCGGCGGCCGATCGCGAGCGCGCCAATGCCGTGCTTGCGCAGCGCGATCAAATCATCGCGCGCATCGAGGCCTGCGCGAAAGCGGTGCCGAAGGGCATGAAAATACGCATTCACGGAGATTATCATCTGGGACAAGTGCTGGTGACGCGCAACGATTTCGTCATCATCGATTTCGAAGGTGAGCCCGGCCACAGTTTGGAGCAGCGGCGGGCCAAGCATTCGCCGCTGCGTGACGTCGCCGGCATGATGCGCTCCTTCGGATATGTGCAACAGAGCGCCTTGCGAAGCGTCGTCCACAACGAGGCCGAGGCCGCGAGATTGGCGCCGTTGGCGCGCGCGTGGGAACTTGAAGTACGCGCGGCTTTTCTGTCCGCATACGATGCGGCGGCTCGCGATGCGGCCGCCCGCGGCGCGGCGCTCTACGAATCCCTGCAACCCGGAAACGGAATCCTGGGATTGTTTGAACTCGAAAAGGCGCTGTACGAATTGCGCTACGAAATCAGCAATCGGCCGACCTGGGTTGGCATTCCCTTGCAGGGAATTCTCGACTGGGGCGGCGGATAATGGGAGGCGCTCATGCAAAGTATTGATATGTTGGTGGATGCGACTCGAGAGTTCCTGCACCAAATCGCGGCCTTTCTGCCGAGGCTGTTGCTGGCGTTGGTCGTGGTCGCGGTGGGCTGGCTGTTTGCCAAGGCCATACGCTTCGCCGTCGAGCGCGCGCTGCGCGCCGTGAACTTCAACGTGTTGACCGAGCGGGCGGGCACGGACAATTTTTTGAGGCAGGCGGGCATGCGCGGCGATACCACCACGCTGTTCGGCATAGTCGCCTTTTGGCTGGTGGTTTTGGCAACTCTCATCATCGCCTTCAACGGATTGGGCCTTACCTATATCACGGACCTGCTGGGGCGCGTCGTCTTGTTCACGCCCAAAATGCTGATCGCGATGCTGATCGTGGTGTTCGGTTCGTATTGTGCGAGCTTCGTCGGCAACGCCGTGCAGTCCTACTGCGTCGACGCACAGATCCCCGACGCCGATATGCTGGGCAGGATCGTGCGCTACGTGATCATGACCTTCGTCGTGATGATCGCCTTGAGTCAGGTTGAGGTCGGCGGCGACATCGTTCAAAGGACTTTTCTGATCATTCTTGCCGGCCTCATGCTCGCGCTCGCGTTGGCTTTCGGACTCGGTGGAAAAAATTGGGCGGCTGCGCTCCTGCAGCGCTGGTGGCCGCAAAGCGGCAAGGATCAGGACAACTGACGCTGCGGCCTGCGGCCTGCGGCCTGCGGCCTGCGGCCAGGGGCTTGCGGCTAGGCGGCAGCGCGCTCGGCCGGCGCTGCTTCGAGCGCCCTGGCTAGCACGTCCTCTATCTTTTCCGCCCAAACGAACTCGAGCCGCGCGCGCACGCTGTCGGGAATATCCTCCAAGTCCCGCCGATTTCGTGCCGGCAGAATCACGGTGCGAATTCCGGCGCGTGCCGCGGCCACGCATTTCTCCTTGATGCCGCCTACCGGCATCACGACTCCGCGCAGGCTGATCTCTCCTGTCATGGCGACGTCGGCCCGCACGGTGCGCTGCGTCAGCAGCGAGGCCAGCGACGTTGCAATTGCAACGCCTGCGCTGGGGCCGTCCTTCGGGATCGCACCGGCGGGGACGTGAATATGCAGATCGCTCGCATCCAGAATGGTGGGATCGATTCCCAAGCGGTCGGCCTGCGATTTCACCAAGGTCACGGCCGCCTGCGCGCTCTCCTTCATGACGTCGCCCAGTTGGCCGGTTAGAATCAGTTTGCCGCTACCCCGTACGCGGCTTGATTCGATGAACAGAATATCGCCGCCGGCCGGCGTCCAGGCGAGCCCCGTCGCCACGCCCGGCACACTGGTGCGCAAAGCCACGTCGCTTTCGAAGCGTGCCGCGCCGAGAATACGCTCGACGGCGGCGGCGTCGATGGAGACGCTTTGCGCATCGCCCGATGCAATGGTGACTGCGGAGTTGCGCAACAGCCCGCCGATCTGGCGCTCCAGGTTTCTGACGCCCGCTTCGCGGGTGTAGTCGGCAATCACGCGACGCAAGGCATCGTCGGAAATTTGCACTTGCTCCGCGGTCAGACCATTCGCCCGCAATTGGCGTTTCAGCAGGTAGCGCCGCGCGATCTGCAGCTTTTCCTCTTCGGTGTAGCCGGTGAGTTCGATGACTTCCATGCGGTCGCGCAGCGGCGCCGGAATGGAATCCAGCACATTGGCGGTGCCGATGAACAGCACCTTCGACAGGTCGAAGGGAACACCGAGATAGTTGTCGCGGAATGTATTGTTCTGCTCCGGGTCCAGCACTTCGAGAAGCGCCGAGAAGGGGTCGCCTTGATAGCTTGCCGAGAGCTTGTCGACCTCGTCCAGCATCAATACCGGGTTGCGGCGGCCCGCTTTGCGCACCGCTTGCACGATGTTGCCCGGGAGTGCGCCGATGTAGGTACGCCGATGCCCACGGATCTCCGCCTCATCGTGCACGCCGCCCAAGCTGACGCGCCCGAATTTGAGTCCGATCGCCTTGGCGATGCTTTGCCCGAGCGACGTTTTGCCGACGCCCGGGGGGCCGACAAAACAAAGAATCGGGCTGCGGCCTTCGGGATTGAGTTTGCGCACCGCGAGGAATTCGAGAATCCGGCGCTTGACCTTCGCCAGTCCAAAGTGGTCCTCGTCGAGGATTTTGCGCGCCTGCTCAATGTCGACCTCCTCGGGATCGAGCTTGGCCCACGGCATGGCGAGCAGCCACTCGAGATACGTGCGCGTCATGGAGTACTCGGCCGCCTGTTCCGGCATTCTCTCCAGGCGATTGAGTTCGCGCTGCGCTTGTTCCTCGACGTCCGGCGGCATGCCGGCATCCTTGACCGCTTGCTTCAATTCCGTGAGCTCTGATTTGGAACCGTCGGTTTCGCCGAGTTCCTTCTGGATCTGATGCAGCCGTTCGCGCAGCACCGCTTCCTTTTGCCGATCGTCAAAGGCTTCGCGGGTATTCTCATCGATCTGGCGCGACACCTTCAAGACCTCGATGCGGCGGCCGAGCAGCTTCAATACGCGATCGAGCCGCGCTTTCAGGTCGAATGTCGCCAGGATCTCCTGCTTGTCGGAGATCTTCAGATCCATGAAACTGGCGATCATGTCGGCGAGCGCCGGAATGGATTCAATGCTGCGGATCACATTGGTCAACTCGCCCGGCGCCTGCGGAAGCAGCTGTACCGCTTCAATTGCCATTTCGCGCAAATTGAGGCCGCGCGCCTCGATTTCCCGGTCGAATACCGTGGGCTCCCGATGCCGGTCGATGCGCGCCACCGGGAAGGGTTCGCGGCTCACATAGTCCAATATGGTGAATCGCTCCTCCCCTTGGCAAATCAGATGATGCGAGCCATCCGGCGCAGTGATGAACCGTACGATCGATGCGCAGGTGCCCACGGGATGCAGTGCGTCAAGAGACGGATCCTCGACCGTCGAGTCGTTTTGCAGCAGCAGGCCGACGCGGCGCTGAGTGCGCACCGCTTCCTGTGCCGCAGCGAGGGCGGCTTTGCCCGCGATCGCAACCGGCAACACCACGCCCGGGAACAGCACCGCATTGCGTACCGGCAGAATGATCAATACATCTTCATCGGCGTTCATGCTGCCTCCCTCGTCAAGCGCAAATGCAGGCAGCCGCGGTCCATTCGGCGCTCGAGCAGGACATAGCGCCCGGGCGGCAATTCGATGCGCCGCCGCATGCGGCCATAGGGAATTTCCAGGCGCACGACGTTCACCGCGGCATTGAGCGGGGGCGGCGGCACGGTCGTGTCGATTTGCAGCCCCGTGGAGGTGAGTTGCACGATGACGTCGTCGACGCGGGCGCCGGGCAAGGCAACGATGACGGTCACCTGCGAGCCGTCCGCAAAGATGTCGGCCGGGGGCTCCCACATGGGTTGGGAGGCGGGCGCAGCGATGAGATCGAAAAATTGCCGGTGCTTGCGTTCAGCTTGCTCGAGCAGCGCGCAGGCTTCAGCCCACATCCATGATTTTCTGCGGTAGATATCCATGTGAACTCAGATGCGGGCATCGCATCAAAGTTCAAGGGTGGAAAGCCCGGGCGCGGGCCGCCTCGGGGGCGCTGCGCTAGGCCGTGCGCGGAGCCGCTCGGTCGGCCGGCCGGTCCGCCACTCGCACCGTATAGCCGCCGGATTTCTCGTCCGCCCGAAGCGTGAGCAATCCGCGTTTCGCCGCATCGCTCAGCATGTCGTTGAATGATCTAAAACCGTAGAAACGCTCATTGAAGCCCGGTTGGCGCCTCTTGATGGCTTGTTTGATCATCGAGCCCCAGATCGGCTCGCTGCCGCCGCGCTCTTCGGTCAGGGCTTCCAGCGTTTCGACGATCAGCTCGAGCGCGTCGTTCAAATCCGGCCCCTTGTTTTCGCCCGGCGTGCTCCCGGATGCCGCCGGAGCGCGCGTCGTTGCCGCCGTTCGCCGCCGCACCTTGGAAGGCTCTTTACGAACCAAGTCATCGTAGTAGATGAATTCATCGCAGTTATTGATAAAAAGATCCGAGGTCGAATTCTTGACTCCCACACCGATGACCGTCTTTGCGTTCTCGCGCAGCTTGCTCACCAGCGGCGAGAAATCCGAATCGCCGCTCAAGATGACGAACGTGTCGACGTGTCCCTTGGTGTAGCACAGATCGAGCGCATCGACGACCATGCGGATGTCCGCTGAATTCTTGCCTGACTGCCTGACATGCGGAATTTCGATGAGCTCGAACGCCGCTTCGTGCAGGCCGCGTTTGAAGTCCTTATAGCGCTCAAAGTCGCAATAGGCTTTTTTCACCACGATATGGCCCTTGAGCAATAGACGCTCGAGCACCTTCTCGATATCAAAACTGGGGTACTTGGCATCGCGCGCGCCGAGGGCGATGTTTTCCAAGTCCAGGAACACCGCCATGGTGGCATCGGAAGCTTTGGCCGACATTCGACAATCCTTTAGAACCAGTTGTAATTGAAGCTTACGCTGATTCGCTCGGCATGCACGGAGTTGGGCACAACCTCGTGACGCAGCCAGCTTTCGAACAGCAGCAATTGTCCGGCTGCCGCCGGAAATGTAACCCACGGCCGCGCCTCGCGTTTCGCCGCAGTCTTGCGCGGCGGCGCGGCCATGAATCGATCCAGCCGCGGATCCTCGAACTTCGTGCCGGGAGATCCGCGCGGCACCTGCACATAGTAGGTGCCGCTCAATGTGGAGTGGGGGTGAAGGTGCAAACTATGCACCGTGTGCTGCGGCATGATATTGACCCAGCAATCGGTCATCTCGAGTTCGCGCCCCTGCAGATCCCATTCGACGGCGGCGGCGAAGGCTGCGACGTGGCGCTCGAGCTTGCGCCGCAACGATTCAAAGGTCGGCGAAACAGACTGAAGTCGATGCACCGAGCCATAGGACGTGTAGCCGCCCGGATAATTCTTCGAGGACCAGCGGCGTCCCGCCGCATCGTCCAGGCGAAGTTGCCGGCATTCCTTCAGCAGCTGTCGATTCAGATCGCGCGAATCGCCCCGTTGCAGCGCCGCGGCATACACCAGCGTGGGAAAGAGCGTGTGAACGGTCATCGCCGGCTAAATCGTATGAAAAATATTCAGGGTGCCGCGGCGGAGCCGGCGGGCGCACGCGAATCGTGCGCGCCATACAGCACGGCGGGCCGGGGGAAGCCCAGTACCTTGGCCGAATTCGGATCCGAAGGGGCGATGCCGATCGACTCGGCGGCGTTTCCGGCGCCCCAAGGTTCCAGCTCCACCACCTTGTAGCCCATTCCCGTCAGCGACTTGACCGAGTCCGCGGACAGCGCGAACGGTTCCGCTGCGATGGTGTCGGGCCACCATTGATGATGAATGCGCGGCGCATCGACCGCTTCCTGCAGCGTCATTCCATGATCGATGACATTGACGATGACTTCGAGGACCGTGGTGATGATGCGCGATCCGCCCGGCGTCCCAACGATCAGGACCGGCTTGCCGTCTTTGAGCACGAGGGTCGGGGTCATGGAGCTCAACGGGCGCTTGCCCGGTGCAACCGCATTGGCTTTGCCCTGTACCAATCCGAACATGTTTGGAACGCCGGGCTTCGCAGTAAAGTCATCCATTTCATCATTCAAGAAAAAGCCGGTGCTGCCGGCGATGACTTTGGCGCCAAAGCTATCGTTGATCGTGTAGGTAACCGACACCGCGTTGCCCGCGTGGTCGATGACCGAATAGTGCGTGGTGTTGGCATGCTCATCGGCCGCCGCCTGGCCCGTCAATGCGGAAGAGGGCGTGGCGCGGTCGGGATGAATATGGGCTCTGATGGTCTCGGCATAGCGAGCCGATAGCAGGCGCGCGGTCGGATTGTCGATGAATTCCGGATCGCCCAAGTAGGTGTTGCGGTCGCGATAGGCATAGCGCATTGCCTCGGTCATGAGATGAACCGAGCCGCTCGAATGAAAACCCAAAGCCGTCAGAGGGTAGCCTTGAAGCACTTGCAGCATTTCGCACAAGGTCACGCCTCCCGAACTCGGCGGAGGTGCGGAAACGATGGTGTAGCCCCGATAGGGGCAGGTAACCGGCGCCGGCTCCGTCACGGTATACGCCGCAAAGTCTTCCGCGGTCAGCCGCCCGCCGTGAGCGCGGGAAGCCGCGCCGACCGCGGCCGGAATGGCGCCGTGGTAGAAGGCGTCAGTGCCGCCGTCGCTGATGGCGCGCAATGTGGACGCAAGACCTTTCTGGATCAACCGGTCGCCCGGCACGAAGGGCTCGCCGTTCTTGAGGAATATCGCGGCAACGTTCGTTTGCTCCCGAAAGGCCTTGGTGCCTTCCGCCAAAACGTCGACATCCCCTCTCGTCAGGATGAAGCCTTCTTCCGCCAGCTTGATCGCCGGTGCGATCAGCGAGGCGCGCGGCAATGTGCCGAACTTCTGACGCGCTGTCTCCAAGCCCATGACGGTGCCGGGAACACCGACCGCAAGATAGCCATCCACGCTTTTGCTGCCCAGGACATTGCCTTGCGCATCCAAAAACATGTCGGCGCGTGCGGCCATGGGCGCTTTCTCACGAAAATTGATGAATATATTTCGGCCGTCGGCCAAGTGAATCGTCATGAAGCCGCCGCCGCCCAGGTTGCCGCAGCAAGGATGTGTCACGGCAAGCGCATAGCCGATCGCCACCGCGGCATCCACGGCGTTGCCGCCCTGACGCAGAATCGCGGCGCCCACATCCGAGGCGAAGTGCTGCGAGGTCACGACCATCCCATCTCTCGATTCCAGGTCCAGAGGCGCCGCAGCGTGAGCCGACAGGCAGGGCGCGAGCAGAAGAGCGGTTGCGAATCGATTCAACAT
>DATHFB010000362.1:0-2514 GCA_035318305.1 Steroidobacteraceae bacterium
AAACCCCCAGGCGGCAAGCAGACCTGTCGCCATCAGGACGAGGAAGCGGTTTTGGATCGACCAGCGGATGAGAGAGGCCAGCATGTCAGCGCTCCTCGTCTGAGGATTGAGTCGAGGGCGCGGGCATCAATATCTTGGAACCGGCAAGGGCGTCAAACGCGCTGCGGAGGTTCGCTTCCGAGTCGATGAGGAACTGTCCCGATGCGACGACGTGTTGTCCCAATTGCAATCCTTCCAGAATCTCCGAGCGGCCGCTGTGCTCGGCACCGACGCGCACGACCGCCGGGCGAAAGTGCGTGGCAGCATCGGCGAGGATCACGATGCTTCGCGTGCCCGTCTTGATCACCGCCTCGGTCGGCACGGTCAGCACGGATTGTTGCGTGGACCCGCGCAGATGAACTGTCGCAAACATCCCGGCATGCAAATGCTCGCCCGGATTGCTGAAAACCACTCGGACCTTCAGCGTCCGGGTGGCCTGCGTCAGTTCTGGATAGATGTAATCAACCTTTCCTTCGAACCGCTCACCGGGCAACGCTGGGACTTGCGCCTCCGCCGGATTGCCCGTTTTAATCCACGCAGCCATCGCCTCGGGCACTTCGGCGATCATCCATACGCTGCTCAAGTTAGCGAGTTGGAACAGAGTCGCACCAGGTTCAATGGCCGCACCCTGACGAGCCCCCAGTTCCATCACATACCCGTCGAACGGCGCGTAGTAGTCAATCCGCCGCTCCGCCTTGCCCGTCTTTTCAATGCGCGAAATCTGCGCGTCCGATAGGCCGTAAAGCCCAAGCCGGCGGCGTGTCGCCTCGATCAGAGTGGGATCATTGGAACTGCGTGCAATCAAGAGTTCCTGCTGCGTGGCGAGGAGATCGGGAGAATAAACGCCTGCAAGGAGTTGCCCACGGCGCACCGAATCACCGACCGCGCGAACATCGAGCCGCTCGACCCAGCCGGGTGCGCGCACCTGAATGGCTTCAATTCGATGTTCATCGACTGCCAACAAGCCAACTGTATCGAGCACACGTGTGAAACTACTCTGCTCGACCGTTGCAAGACGGATTCCCAGCGTTTGGACAACGCGGGGGTCGACCTCGATGCTGCTGGCGGGCGCGCCACTGCCGTTGCTGGTCGCGCGATCGGCATATTTCGGCACCAACTGCATATCCATAAATGGAGATTTTCCAGGTTTGTCGAAATGCTGGCTGGGGTGCATCGGGTCGTACCAGTAACTCGGCGCCTCTTGGGTGGCGGTCTGTTTAGGCGGAGAAGCCTCGTGATGGCGCACAGCCAAGAGGCCCAAGATCGCGATCAGCACCGCAGAACCGACGAACGCGGCAATCCGGGTACGGCGGTTCATGGCGCTTCTCCGGCGGGCGGCTGTGCTGCGCTCCAGTAATCGAGCCGCACTTGCGCGCGCGCCGACTCAACGGCCAGGGCCAGACGTTGTAGCCTCACATCAAGGACGGCGCGGCGCGCGAGAAGTACGGTATCGAAGCTGCCGCGTCCTGCTTGATACGCGCTGCGCGCCGTCTCGACGCGGCGCTCGGCATCGGGAATGATCGATGCATCGAAGTCGGCGACGCGTTCCTCGTAATGTCGCCGATCGACGTAGTCTTGATTCACCTCCGCATGCAACTCACGCAGCAAGTCGCGTTTGCGATCTTCGCTCGCATGGGACTGTTCAAGTGCCGCAGCGAGTCCGCGATCCTGCCGATTTTTCGCGAAGTAGGGTAGTCCCACTTTGAACTGCACGCCGACGAAGTCCGAAAACTCGCGCCGGTAGGCGTAATACACTTCCACCGAATAGTCCGGTTTGTAGGACTGGCGCGCGAGGGCGACCTCGGTTGCTGATGCCTCGATTTGCTTGTCGAGGTTGCCGATCACCGGATGATGGTCGGCGCCCGCCATCAAGCCGGGTAGCGGACTCAATATTCCCGGAATCGTGAGCGATTCGGCGATTGGCCGCTCTCCGGCATCGCCAATCCATCTTGTCAAACCGGCGCGTGCCCGCAACACATGATGCAGCCAGTCATGCGCTTTATCAGCGACGACGCCGGCATCCACTCTCGCTGCCAGCCAGTCGGCCTGGCCCACCTTGCCGTTGCTGTAGTCCTTCTCGAGCGATTGCACTTGCAGTGCGGCTTCATCGACCAGCCGTTGAGCGAGCTTAAGGCTCTGTTCGGCTTCATACACGTCGAGCCATGCCAACGACGCATCACGACGCACCATTCGTTGCTCATTGTCGAGCGTCGCTCGGTCCGCATCGGCATCGAGTTGCTTGCGAGCGCCCTGCAGGCGCCGTTTCTCGGCGCGCGGGAAGTCTTGACTTAGGCCGATCGTAAATTCGGTAAAGTTATCGCGGCGGGTGCTGAAGGCTTCCGACGTATCGATCGGCAGCTCTTTGACTCCGCCAGAGAGTTGCGGATCGGGTAGCTGCGCAGCGGCAATCGCCTGCTGATCCTCCGCCTGAATCTTCGACTGGCGGGCGGTGAGAAGTGGTTGATCGACGGCAGC
>DATHFB010000363.1:0-16124 GCA_035318305.1 Steroidobacteraceae bacterium
ATCGGCGACCATGAGCATGGGCTCGGGCGAAACATGATAGGTGTCCGGTGCGACCGTTACTTCCGCGAGATCTTTAGCCAAATGGGGGACCCTGTGTTACCCCCGCGATGCTGCGCCGAACCCAAGATTCGCTCTGCCAAGCAAATCACGGTTTTTACCTATTGCAAAAGGAACTGTTGTGCGGCTTGACAAGGATCAGCGGTGACTGACAAGGATCGGCAGTCATAAGCTCATATCCCGCAGTAATTGGCCGAGTCGAGGGTCCGCGCAGTATGGTGGTTCACCATGTATCGCTACGACCTCACCGACCGTACTCTCGTGCGGGAGCGGGTTGCGCAATTTCGCGACCAAACCCGCCGGTTCCTCGCGGGAAGCTTGAGCGAGGACGAATTTCGCCACCTGCGGTTACGCAACGGTCTGTACATCCAACGACACGCGCCGATGCTGCGCGTCGCCATTCCTTACGGATTGCTGTCATCCACGCAGCTGCGCACGCTGGCAGGCATTGCGCGCCGCTACGACCGCGGCTATGGACATTTCACCACGCGGCAAAACATTCAGTACAACTGGCCCAAGCTCGAAACGGTGCCGGATATTTTGGCGGACCTTGCCGAGGTCGAGATGCATGCCATCCAGACCAGCGGCAATTGCATCCGCAACATCACCTCGGATCACCTGGCCGGCGTCACGCTCCATGAGCTCGAGGACCCGCGGCCCTGGTGCGAGATCATCCGTCAATGGTCGACTTTCCATCCCGAGTTCACCTACCTGCCCCGCAAATTCAAAATAGCGGTCACCGGCGCGCCGCAAGACCGCGCCGCGTCCCTGGTTCATGACGTCGGCGTGCATATCGTGCGCGGACCGAATGGCGAGCCAGGCTTTGAGATCTTGGCGGGCGGGGGCCTGGGGCGCACGCCCATCATCGGTCAGGTGGTGCGTGAATTCCTGCCGCGGGAGCATTTGCTCACGTATCTCGAAGCGATATTGCGCGTCTACAACCTGGAGGGACGCCGCGACAATCTGACCAAGGCGCGCATCAAGATATTGGTGCGCTCGTTGGGGATAGAGGAATTCACCAAGCGCGTGGAAGCCGAGTGGGAACTGCTGCGCGACCAAGGCCCGCGCGTCGACGATGCGCAGATCGACCGCATGCGGGGATTTTTCAATCCGCCCGCCTACTTGAAGCTGCCGAACTGCGAACCGGATCTCGGGAAAGAGACTGCCTTTCGCGCCTGGTACCGCTATAACACGGCGGCCCACAAGGTGCCCGGCTACCGGGCGGTGTTCATATCGTTGAAAAAACCCGACGTGCCGCCCGGGGATGCCACCGACGCACAAATGGAATTGATCGCCGATCTTGCCGATCGCTATAGTTTTGGCGAGGTGCGCGTCGCTCATACCCAGAATCTACTGCTGGCCGATGTCGAACAGAGCAAGACCTACGCGCTGTGGCAGGCACTCGCCGGCGCCGGACTCGCGACGCCGAACATCGGAACTCTGACCGACATGATTTGTTGCCCCGGGTTGGACTTCTGCAGTCTTGCCAACGCCGGTTCCATCGATGTCGCCAAGCTCATCAACGAGCGCTTTGACGACTATGACTATATTTATGACTTGGGCGAGATCGACGTCAAGATGTCCGGCTGCATGAATGCCTGCGGCCACCACCATGTCGGCAATATCGGAATCCTCGGCGTGGATAAGGGCGGCGAGGAGTGGTATCAAATCACCATCGGCGGCGCGGCGGGCGCTGACGCTTCTTTGGGGTCGGTCATCGGTCCGTCGGTGGCGAAGACACAGGTGCCCGAAACGATTGCGCGGCTCCTGGATGTGTATGTGGAGCAGCGGCAGCCGGAAGAGCGCTTCCTCGATACCGTGCGTCGTCTGGGCGTGAAGCCATTCAAGGAAAGGGTGTATGCCGCGCCGATTGCTGCGTGATCGTCAGATCGTAATCGACGAATGGCTGTACGTTGCGGAGGCGGCAGCCGACGCGAGCGCCCCGCTCATCGTTACTTTCGATCAGTGGAAGATGGAACCCGATACTTGGATTGCGCGCGGCACTCCTCTGGGAGTAGCGCTCTCTTCCGCCCACAAAGTTGAGGAGCTCGCGCCGGACCTCGAGCGTTTCTCGCTCGTCGCGGCGGAGTTCTCCGGGCCCGGCGAGGGACGCGGCTACACGCAGGCGCGCTTGCTGCGCGAGCGTTGGAATTTCAAGGGCGAACTCCGCGCCACCGGCCATGTGCGCACCGATCAAGTCTTCTTCATGGCGCGGTGCGGCTTCAACAGCTTTGAGCTTCCCGACACGGATTTCGGCGCCGCGCTCGCGGCGTTCTCCACCTTCAGCGCCGCCTATCAGCCGTCGAATGACCTAGGCTTGGCAGTCAAGCTGCGGCGGGATATACCTGCCAGCGCCTGAAGCGCAGGCCGACTTTTTGGCCGATGGTGAAGCGCTCCGCCTCGAACCGTTCGCTGCTGATTTCCGCCTCGAGCGGCTCATGGAGGGGTTGACCGGCGGCGCACAGTTCCAGGCGCACGATGGGTCCAATGACGCGCACGGCGACCACGGTTGCGGGCCAACCGGCGGCCGCAGGGCCGATTTCAATCTCATGGGGGCGGATCAGCGCGATGTTTTTCGTGCTGCCCGTCTGCACGTCGGCCGCTGCGGAAATATCGATGGGCCCGACATAGGCGCGCCCGTCGCGCAACTGCACCGGCAGTTCGTTGACCTGGCCTAGGAAGCGGTGCACGAAGGCCGATTTCGGCATGTCATAAATATCGCCGGGAATGCCGACCTGCTCGATCCGGCCCCGGTTCAGCACCACCACGCTGTCCGCCACTTCGATGGCCTCCTGTTGATCGTGCGTGACGATGATGCTCGTAAAATGCAATTCATCGTGCAGGCGGCGCAGCCAGCGCCGCAGTTCATGGCGTACCTGGCTGTCCAGCGCGCCGAATGGTTCGTCCAACAGCAACACCTTGGGATCGATTGCCATCGCGCGCGCCAGCGCCACGCGTTGCCGCTGGCCGCCGGAGAGCTGCGCAGGATAGCGGTCATGCGCCCAACTCAGCTGCACCAGCGCCAGCAAGTCTTGCACCTTCTTGCGAATGTCCGCCGCCGTGGGCCGCTCGCGGCGGCGCTTCACTTTCAGTCCGAACGCAACATTCTCGAACACCGTCATGTGTCGAAACAATGCGTACTGTTGAAAAACGAAGCCAACCTTTCGATCGCCGATGGGCCACAGGGTTGCATCCTGGCCATCGAACAGGACCTGCCCCTCATCCGGCTTCTCCAGTCCGCCGATGATTCGCAGCAGCGTCGTTTTACCGGAGCCCGAGGGGCCGAGCAGGGCCATCAAGGCGCCGGTGGCAACATCGAGATCAATGTTTTCGACGGCGGCATATTCGCCGAACTGCTTGGTCACGCCGCGTAGTGCAATGCTCATGTATTTACTCTCCTGGTCCTATCGCGCGGCCTGCGGGCCGCGTGGCGCAGCTCGGGCTGACGCCATTCAAGAATGCTTTTGCCCGCCAGCGTCAGCAGCGCCAGCAGCGCCAGCAGCGACGCCACCGCGAAGGCCGCGGTGTAGTTGTACTCGTTGTAGAGAATCTCGACGTGCAGGGGCATGGTATTGGTCACCCCTCGAATGTGTCCGGAGACCACCGAGACGGCCCCGAACTCGCCCATGGCCCGGGCGTTGCACAGCAGAACGCCGTACAGCAGGCCCCAGCGGATATTGGGCAGGGTGACGCGCCAGAATGTCTGCCAGCCGGTGGCGCCGAGCGACAGCGCGGTTTCCTCGTCTTCCTTGCCCTGTGCCTGCATCACCGGGATCAGTTCACGGGCGATGAAGGGAAAAGTGACGAAGATGGTGGCCAGCACGATACCGGGCACGGCGAACACCACCCGTATGTGATGCGCCCTCAAGAATCCGCCGAACCAGCCATGCGTGCCGAACACCAAAATGAAAATCATACCGGCGATGACCGGCGAGACCGCAAACGGCAAGTCGATCAGCGTGATCAATGCGCTCTTGCCGCGGAAATCGAATTTGGCGACCGCCCACGCGGCGGCCACGCCGAAAATGAGATTCAAGGGGACGGCGATTCCGGCCACCAACAGCGTGAGCTTGACCGCGGCCCATGCCATGGGTTGAGAGATCGCGATGTAGTACGCGCCGAAGCCTTTTGCCAGCGCCTGGGCAAAAACGGCCAGCAACGGCAGCGCCAGAAACAAGCCGAGAAACAGCAGCGCCGTGACGATCAGCAACAACCGGCCCATCAGCGCTCACCGTGCCTGGTCGAAGCCCAATTTTGCAAGGCGTTGATTCCAAACATCAGCGCGAAGGACAGCACCAGCATGACAACCGCGATGGCTGTGGCGCCGGCGTAGTCGTATTGCTCCAATTTGCCGACGATCAGCAAAGGGGCGATTTCGGAGCGCATGGGCATATTGCCGGCGATGAAGATCACCGAGCCGTATTCGCCGACCGCACGCGCAAACGCCAGCGCGAAGCCGGTGAGCAGCGCCGGCCACAAGGCGGGGAAGATCACCCGGCAAAAGGCTTGCACGGCAGAGGCGCCCAACGACGCGGCGGCCTGCTCCACCTCTTTATCGAGCTCCTCGAGCACCGGCTGCAGCGTGCGCACCACGAAGGGCAGACCGATGAAGGTCAGCGCCACGACTATCCCTAGGGGCGTGAAGGCCACATTGATGCCCATCGGCTTGAGCCACGCCCCTATCCAGCCGTTTGGGGCATACAGCGCGGTCAATGCAATTCCCGCCACGGCGGTCGGCAGGGCGAACGGCAGGTCCACCATGGCGTCGATGAACCGCTTGAAGGGAAAGGTATAGCGAACCAGCACCCAGGAGACGATGAGCCCGAACAACACATTGATCAGCGCGGCGATCAGCGACGCCCCGAAGCTCAACCGCAGGGACGCCAATACCCGAGGGGCAGTCACCGTTTCCCAGAAATGACCCCAGCCTCCGCTCAAGCTGCGAATGAATACGGCGGAGAGTGGAATCAATACCAGCAAGGAGAGATACAGCATGGTGTATCCCAATGTGAGTCCGAAGCCCGGCAGGACTCGCCGAGGCTTGCGTCCTTCGAGTGCCACCGACGCAGTGGTTGCCATGTGATTCCTAGGAGCTGGAAGCCTACCGGCCGTAGATCCTGTCGAAGGTACCATGGTCGGCGAAATGTGTGGCCTGCGCCTTGGTCCAACCGCCGAATACCCCATCGATGGTGAGCAGCAGCGGAATGTTTTGAAATTGATTGGCGTACTTGGCAGCCGCCGCGGGATCGCGCGGCCGGTAAAAATGCTTTGCCGCGATCTCTTGCCCCTGCGGGGAATACAGATACGTCAAATATTCCTCGGCCACTTTGCGCGTGCCATGTTCGTCGGCGTTTCGATCGACAACACTGACCGGCGGTTCGGCGAGGATGCTGATGGAAGGCGCGACGATATCGAACTTGTGGGGGCCCAACTCCTTGACCGCCAGATAGGCCTCGTTCTCCCAGGCGAGCAAGACATCCCCGATCCCCCGTTCGACAAACGTCACTGTCGAGCCGCGCGCACCGGAATCGAGTACGGGCACGTTGTGATAGAGTTTTTTCACGAAGGCTTCGGCGCTCGCTTCGCTGCCGCCCGGCTGTTTCAGCGCCCAGGCCCATGCCGCCAGGTAATTCCAGCGCGCGCCGCCGGAGGTCTTTGGGCTCGGCGTAATCACCTGGACATCCGGCCGCACCAGATCGCCCCAGTCACGGATATTTTTGGGGTTCCCCTTGCGCACCAGAAACACAATGGTCGAGGTATACGGCGTGCTGTTGTTCGGCAACCGCTTCTGCCAGGTGGGCGGGATCAAGTTCCCCTGCACGGCGAGGGCGTCGATATCGTAGGCCAATGCCAGGGTAACCACATCGGCCTCGAGGCCGTCGATCACGGAGCGCGCCTGCTTTCCTGAGCCACCGTGGCTTTGATTGACGGTCACGGTGTCGCCGGTCTTGCTCTTCCAATACACGGCAAACGCTTTGTTGTATTCCTCGTAGAGCTCGCGCGTCGGATCATAGGAGACGTTCAGCAGCTTGACGGTGGCCGCCTGCGATGCAGCGCCCGCACCCAGTCCGAGAATCAGCAGGGCGCCTGCAACCATTGCCGCGGTTCCGCGAGCCGGTGCGAATTTTCCGCGTGAGCCTGGCATGCTTTAGAACGCCACTTGGAATCGCGTGAACACCGCGCTCTCATCCGCGCGATCCCCGCCGTTCGGCGCGCCGCCGTCGAAATTCGTCTTGGTGTAGTTGAGATTCCAAGCCACGTTCTGGGTCAGATACCAATTCAAGGCCAGAGTCCAGGCAGTCGCCTCGCGGGCCTGGGCGCTGGGATCGGCGAACCATTCCGCGGCGGTGCCGGCCGGCGTGAAAAACGTCGCGGAATCCAGTTTCAATTGACTGACGCGCGCTGCGAATTCGAGCGCGCCCCAGCCTGGCTGGTCGAGCGCAAAGGGCCGCTTGGGCACTACCGTTCCGAATGTCGCGTTATCGTCCGTCATGAGAAAGGTTGTCCCCACCTGCCAGCTATCCGGCTTTAAGCGAGCGCGGCGCGTCAGCGCGTTCGCGCCCGTGCCGAAGGTACGCGACACGTCTTGCGATTCACTGACGTACTCGGTGAGCAGCCCGAAGCGCTTGTAGTAATAGTATGCCTGAGGCGATATGCGCAGGCGCTCGCCATTCGCAATCGTGGCGCCGGCCGCCGCCGTGGCGGCATCGTAGCTGAAGAAATTGCGCTGGGTTTCCGTCTTGTAGGACGTCAGCAGCGTGTTGGCGGCACTGCCCACTTGATTGGCGTAGCTGACCGCAATTCCCGCGCCGAGATATTTCAGCAGCGAGTCAGTCTTTAGGAAGGGCTGGGCGAACAGTCTCGCCACCCAGTCCTTCTTGTCATTGTTGTCGATATCCGGCGTACTGTTCGCATCGGTGCTGGTGCCATCCGCCACGCCGTTGAAGTAGCCGACTTGGTAGGTCAGCGTGCCGGTCGGAAAAGCATAGGTTCCGGAGACCTGCAGTCCGAGATCGCGGTTGGGCACCAGATCGCTGGGCAGACCCAATTCGATGAATCGATTGTTGGGCGACAACTGCAACCGCTCGAGTCCAAAAGGCTCCTTGAATTTGCCGGCGGTCACGACGAATAAAGGATTGAAGCGTGCCGCTACGAACGCATCTTGAATGACGGTCTTGCCGCCGGCGAAATCCGGATTGAAGCGAAAATCGAAGAGATTCGCAAAGGTGCCTTCGAGGATGGGCCGCGCACGGCGCAGCAGCCACGTACTGCGCGAACCGTCCGGCGTCAAATTGTCGTCGTAAAAGCGCCCGTCGAAATCGAACTCCCCGTGGAAGCGAATCTGATTCGCGCCGTCGGGCGATTGGAAAGAGAATCCGCCGGGACCTGCGAAAATCTGCGGGTTGGACTGAGTGGCGGATCCCGCCTGCTGTTCCGTCACGGGCTGTTGCGCGGCGGCGGGCGGCGAAGCCGCAGGCGTTTCACGCGCGGCGCCGGGCGGCGCTGGTTCAGCCGACTGTGCTCGCTGTGCCAGCGCTTGACCCTGCGATCGCAACAACTCCGCTATTGCCCGTTGCTGCGCCTCCAATTTTTGCTCGAGTATCGCAATGCGCCGCTCGAGTTCCTCGGTGGTGGGCTTTTTAGGGTTGGGGCCGGGTTCATCCGCCGCGGCTCGCGCCGTGGAGCCCAATAATATGGCGATCAGCGCCAATGCAAACCAAACGTATTCGCGCGCGAAGCGCCTCCCCTGCTTGCTCATCGGTTCACCCCACCTTGTTTGCCGCAACATCGGCGGGCAATCAGGCTAGCGGGCTTGGCTAAGCACCTGAACTACCGTCCGGTCATCTGCATATGCGATCACGGCATGTCGCGCAACGGGATGGCCAGGCCCTTCAGAACCTTGTCGACTTCTTCCTGGGTGTCGAGTTTTTCGACCTCGCGCACCAGCTTGCGAGGCAAGTGAGGCGCCAGCAGCTCGATGAATTCATACATATAGGCGCGCAGCAGCGCGCTGCGGCGAAATCCGATCCAGGTGGTATGCCCCTCGAACAGGTGCGAGGCATCCAGCACCACTAAATCGGCATCGGCCACCGGGTCCATGGCCAGGCGGGCCAGGATGCCGACGCCTAGGCCGATGCGCACATAGGTCTTGATCACGTCCGAATCACGCGCGGTCAACGCCACATCCAAGGACAGGCCGGCCGTTTCAAACAGGGCAGGCAGCGACGATCGACCGGAGAAGCTGAACACGTAAGTCACGATGGGGTATTCAGCCAACTTCTTGAGCGTCAGCTTTCCGGCGGATGCCAGCGGGTGGCCGCGCGGCACGACCACCGCCCGATGCCAGTGGTATACGGGCAGGCGCACCAGGTGCGGGAATAATTCCTCCGAGCCGGTGGCAATCGCGAAATCGACCCGATCGCGCGCGACCATTTCCGCGATCTGCTCGGACGTGCCCTGATGCAAGTGCAGGCGCACCTTCGGATACTTGATCCGAAACTCGCGAATCACCTGCGGCAGCACGTAACGGGCCTGCGTGTGCGTCGTGGCGATCGACAGCGTGCCGCCGTCGGCTTTGCGCAGCTCCGCAGAGGTGCGGCGGATATTTTGCATTTCACGCAAAATGCTGCTCGCCCGCGAAATGATCTCCTCGCCCGCGGCGGTGGTGCGCGTGAGCGCCCGCCCCTCGCGCTCGAACAGTTGGAAACCGAGTTCTTCCTCCAGCAATTTGAGCTGGCGGCTGACGCCGGGCTGTGAGGTATGCAGTTGCCGCGCGGCGGCCGTAATGTTCAATCCGTTTTCGTGGACCGCTACGAGGTAGCGCAATTGCTGGAATTTCATCGATCCATCCCGGCCTGAAGCTTTAGGTTGAGTTTTTTCCGCCCCAAGCTTCGCAGCATAAAGGTTTAAGGCGCATCACGAATAGGCATGTACTCATGCTTCGGAGTTCGTTTTGCGAAAGTGCGGCTGGTCCTATAGTTTCACGATGTTCGAGCTCTCGAAAACATTGCAGGCACGCGTAAACGACAGCGTTTCGCAGCTGCGCGCGGCGCTCACAGAGTTCAAAAATGTGTGCTATGCCAACAGCTTAGGCCCGGAGTCGATGGTTCTCACCGATCTCATTTGGGGATCTGCGCCGGGGACGCAAACGGCGGCGCCGTCCGAGGCCGCCCTGTCCGGGATTGAGATTTTCAGCATCGACACCGGACGCCTCTATCCGGAGACGTACGATCTGATCGAGCGCGTGCAGCAACACTATGGACGGGCGTTGCGCTTCTACTATCCCGAAGCAACCGATCTGGAGTGCTGGGTGGGCGCGAACGGCATCAACGGATTTCGAGACGGCCTCGAACAGCGTCGCGGATGCTGCGCGATTCGCAAAGTGGAACCGTTTCGGCGCGCCGTCTCCGGCCGGGACGCCTGGATCACCGGCATCCGGCGCAGCCAGTCGGCCGGTCGCGCCATGGCGGCGCCCGTGGCTTGGGACGGCGAATATGGCCTGCACAAAGTCAGTCCGCTGCTCGAGTGGACCGAAAAAGAAATTTGGGAGTACATTCGCCGCAAGCGATTGCCTTACAACACGTTGCATGACAAGGGTTTCCCCAGCATTGGCTGCGCACCCTGCACCCGCGCCGTGCAGCCCGGCGATGACCAGCGTTCGGGCCGCTGGTGGTGGGAGCGCAGCGAGTCGCGCGAGTGCGGCCTGCATTCGCGCCCACAGGCAGGGTTCATCAAGTGAACTACTTTCCGGTTTTCTTCGACCTCGCCGCGCAGCGAGTGCTCGTGGTCGGCGGCGGCGAGGTGGCGCTGCGCAAAGTGGCGCTGCTCGAGCGCAGCGGCGCGCTCATCGCCTTGGTTGCCCCTGACGTGCATCCGGAGCTTCAGGCGCGCGCCGCAGCCGGCAAGATCAATTTAGCGGTTCGCGAATTCGTTCCCGATGATCTCGATGGCGCGCGCCTCGTCATCGTGGCCACCTCGCGCCGCGCCGTGAATCGCTGGATCGCTTCTTTGAGCGAAGCGCGCCGTATTCCCGTGAACGTGGTCGATGACCGCGAAGCCTCGCGTTTCATCGTGCCCGCCATCATCGATCGGGACCCGGTGCTGGTGGCGGTTTCGACGGGAGGCACATCGCCGGTATTGGCCCGCCGCTTACGCGAACGGTTGGAGGCCGTGATCCCGAAAAAAATCGGTGAATTGGCGCTGTGGCTTCGCGCTCTGCGGCACAGCGCCCGGCGGCGCTTGGCAAACACCGACGAGCGGCGGCGGTTCTTCGAAAACATCGTGGACGGTGCGGCGGCCCGGCGTTTCATCGAAGGCGACGCTCGCGGCGCGCAGGCCTTGGCGCAACAGTTGTTGGCCAGAACCTCGACCGCGCAGCGCAGCGCAGGCGAAGTGACGCTGGTGGGCGCAGGACCTGGAGATCCGGAACTCCTCACATTGAAAGCGCTGCGGGCACTGCAAGATGCCGATGTCATTTTGCACGATCGTCTCGTGCCCGAGGGCCTCCTCGACATGGCGCGGCGCGACGCGGTGCGAATCAGCGTGGGCAAAGCCGCCGGCGGCATAGGCAGCACGCAAGAGCAGATCAATGCGCTGCTCATCGAACACGCCCAACAAGGCAAGCGCGTGGTGCGCCTGAAGGGCGGCGACCCGTTCATCTTCGGCCGCGGAGGCGAAGAATTGGAGGCGTTGGCCAGGGCGCAGATCAGCTTTTCGGTGATCCCCGGCGTGACCGCCGCGGCCGGCTGCGCCGCGTACGCCGGCATACCATTGACCCATCGGGACTACGCGCACAGCGTCACCTTCGTTACCGGGCATGTGGATAAGGACGGACGCGAACCCGATTGGCGAGCGCTGGCCAAGCCCGGGCTCACCGCCGTGTTCTACATGGGTCTTGCGCGCGTCGAACAGATCGCGGCCCAGTTGCTGGCGCACGGCGCAACCGCCGCTTTGCCGGCCGCCGTCATTGCGCAGGGCACCTTGCGGGATCAGCGCGTGATCACCGGGACGCTGGCCACCATCGCCGCCGTAACGGCAGCGTCGAATATTGAATCCCCGGCGCTGTTGGTGGTGGGGGAAGTCGTGTCCTTGCACGCTTCGCTCGCCTGGTTCAATACCGCCGCGCCGGCCGCGGTTTCGCAGTCGGCCTGATCTAAGGGTCAGGGCGATATCTAAGGGCTGGGGCGATATCTAAGGGTCGGGGCGATCAGGCGATTGTTTGGAGAAACCCGCGCTCCGCCACCCACGCCGGATTGAACAACCGCGACTGGTACTTCGCGCCGCCGTCACACAGGATGGTGACGATGGTGTGGCCCGGGCCCATTTGTTTCGCCAGGGTGACGGCTGCAGCCACATTGATGCCGGCGGTGCTGCCCAACAACAAGCCCTCTTCGCGAAGCAGCCGATAAACGAAACGCATGGTCTCGGCGTCCGATATGCGCAGCGCATCGTCGATCGGCGCGCCTTCGAGATTCGCCGTCACGCGGCCGGTGCCGATCCCCTCGGTAATCGATGAACCGCCGTCGGTTTTCAGTTCGCCGTCATTGATGTAGTGGTACAACGCGCTTCCCGGAGGATCGACCAGCACGATTCGCACGGCGTCAGATTGAGATTTCAGGTATCGAGCAATACCCGCCAGCGTTCCGCCGGTGCCCGTCGAGGCGCAGAATGCGTCGATTTTTCCATCCGTGTCGCGCCACAGCTCGGGCCCCGTGGACTCAAAATGCGCGTCGCGATTCGCCGTGTTGTCGAATTGATTGGCCCAAATGGCGCCCGGCAATTCTTGGGCCAGGCGGCCGGCCACTTTTTGGTACTGATTCGGATTGCTGTAGGGCACCGCCGGGACTTTGCGCAGCTGCGCGCCGAGCGCTTCGATAATTTGATACTTCTCGGCGGCCTGATTGTCGGGCATGACGATCACGCACTTGTAGCCCCGCGCATTGCACACGTGCGCAAGACCGATGCCGGTGTTGCCGGCCGTACCCTCGACCACGGTGCCGCCCGGTTTCAAAGCGCCGCGGCGTTCAGCATCGAGCACGATCCATTTCGCCGCACGATCCTTCACCGAGCCGCCGGGATTCATGAACTCAGCCTTTCCCAATATCTCGCAGCCCGTCTCTTCGCTGAAGGAGCGCAGCCGGATCAATGGGGTGTTACCGATCGAATCGGTAAATCCATCTTTGACGTTCATCAATGCGATGGCTCGAGTCGCGGCATGGCTTCAAGAGGGGTTCCGTTCAGCTCGCGGTCCATTTTGGCGACGTCCAATTCGCCGGTCCACTTCGCCACGACCAGGGTGGCGACGCCGTTGCCGATCACGTTGGTGAGTGAGCGCGCCTCGGACATGAAGCGATCGATGCCTAGGATCAGTGCGAGGCCGGCGACCGGCAGCGTACCGGTCGCCGAGAGGGTGGCGGCCAGCACGATGAAGCCGCTGCCCGTCACGCCGGCGGCGCCTTTGGACGTCAACAACAAAACGGCCAGCAGCGCGAGTTGCTGGAACAGATTCATCGGCGTGTTGGTAGCCTGCGCGATGAACATGGCCGCCATGGTCAGGTAGATCGAGGTGCCGTCGAGATTGAATGAGTAGCCGGCCGGGATGACCAGGCCGACCACCGGCTTGCTCGCGCCCAGTCTTTCCAGCTTGGCCATCATTCGCGGCAGCACGGTTTCCGACGACGATGTGCCGAGCACGATGAGCAACTCGTCCTTGATGTACTTGAGATACCGCCAGATGCTGAAGCCGTGCAAGCGCGCGACGATCCCCAATGCCACGAAAATGAACACCAGGCAGGTCGCGTAGAAGCTGCCCATCAGTGCGCCGAGCGAGACCAGCGAGTGAAAACCATACCTGCCGATGGTGAATGCCATGGCGCCAAACGCACCGATGGGCGCCAGGCGCATCACGACCCCGACGATCCAAAACATCACGTGGGAAAATGACTCGATGAAACTCACCATCACCGTGCCGCGGGCTCCCAGCTGCTGCAGGGCAAAGCCGAACAGGATGGCAATCAAGAGAATCTGCAGGATTTCGCCCTTGGCGAACGCATCGGCGAACTGGCTCGGAATGACGTTGAGCGCAAAATCGGTCACGGACTGCAACTTGCCGGGGGCCGTGTAATCCTTGAGCGGCCCGGTGTCCAAGGTATGCGGGTCAACGTTCATGCCGCTGCCGGGCCGCAGCAGATTGACCACGACCAATCCCAAGATGAGCGAGACGGTGCTCATCACCTCGAAATAAATCAGCGCCAAGCCGCCGGTCTTGCCGACCTTTTTCATGTCTTCGACACCGGTGATTCCCATCACCACGGTGCAAAAAATCACCGGCGCAATCAGCATTTTGATGAGCTTGATGAACCCGTCGCCGAGCGGTTTCATGGCGGCGCCGGTTTGCGGATAGAAGTAGCCGAGCAGCACGCCGAGGGCAATGGCAACCAGGACCTGGAAATACAGCGAGCGGTATAGGTTTTTCACTGGGAACCTGTCTGAGTATTCTTCTGGGCGAATTTAAGCGATTCGCGGTCGCAGCGTCGCGGGATTTTAATAAAAGAATCCCCGGACTAGCCGGGGAATTTCAGTGGAACAGGTGCCGGGTAATAACCCTACACGTCCTTAAGTGGCAGATACGCAGCACAAGAGTGCTGAAGCGCTCGACCTTGTTGGTGTCATCCAGTGTTGCAAGTATGTAACGCTGGAAAAAAACACAAACCTCATCGTTGGTTGATCATAGGCGTTAATTTAGATAAATCCAATAGTTAACGTGAGTAATTTGGATTTTGCTGCACTATGTCAAGTGTGTTGCCAATTGGTAACAACGCAACATTCAGCTCCATTGCGCGGCTTTTGCATCGAAATCCTTCGATGTTGCACGGATCACACAGAAACGCTGGCCGGTGGGCGCTTCCATGACCCACCACGTGCGAACCAGCTGAACGCGCGTTGCGCCCAGTTTTTCCAGCCTCTGTACTTCCGCCTCGACATCGTCGGATTCGATATCCAGATGCACGCGGCTCGGATGGGTCACCGCCTGCACCTCGATGTGCAAGCCATGATGGGAGTCCTCGAGTTCCTTGTAGATCTCCCCCTCGCCCGGCGGCAAGGCGCGCACCGGCATGCCGAGTGCGCCGCCCCAGAAATCCGCCGCTCGATCAAGATCGGTGGTTTGGCAGTCGATGATGAATCCAGCCAGTTTGCTTTTGTGCATGCGTTGCTCCAGATTCGCGAGATCTACGAAGGATGCGCTCTTGAAATATTTACATACTATGGTACGGGTGACGGACATCGAGCAATCGCTGCGCTTCTACCGCGACGCGCTCGGCCTCAAGGAATTGTCGCGTAAGGATTATCCACAGGGGCGCTACACCCTGGTTTTTTTGGCCGCTCCCGGCGATGAAGAGGCGCAGGTCGAACTGACGCACAACTGGGACCCGGAAGACTATTCCGGCGGGCGCAACTTCGGGCATCTGGCCTATGCGGTGGACAATATCTATGACGCTTGCCGGCGCTTGATGGATCACGGCGTCACCATCAACCGGCCGCCGCGCGACGGGCGCATGGCCTTCGTTCGCTCCCCGGACTCAGTCTCAATCGAATTGCTGCAAAAGGGTCCTGCGCTCGCGCCCGCAGCGCCTTGGAACACCATGCAGAATGTCGGCAAGTGGTAGTCAGGGAGGGTAAGTAACCTCAAGGGAACGAAGACGCAGTTCCCTTGAGGCTACTTGCCCTTCCTGAGGGTGCTCGTGCCGATCAACATCACGACGCCCAATGCTACCGGCGGATGTTGGAGTCATCCTCCTGCACCGTGATGTTGAGCGGTCCGGCTCAAGGACTAGGGGATAGGAAGCTTCAAGGTAACTGAGTCTTCGTTACCTTGAAGCTTCCTATCCCCCAGTCCATCCGAACCACCGCTCAAATTCACGGTGCCGGGGCGCTAGAACATTTCCGATTCGTCCGGGGTCTTGGTCTCGACATGCGTGCGCGAGGCGATGTAATCGCCGGTGATCATCTCGCGGTAACCCTGTCCCGGGCCCACCATGGGATAGACGCCGGCGTCGCGATCGATAATGACCTCCAGAAATGCCGGTCCTTTGAAACCGATGAACTCGGAGACGATCCGCGGCACATCCTCCTTCCGATCGAGGCGCACCGCGTATTTGAATCCGTCGGCCATGGCCGCCTTGATGAAATCTTTGGTATGCAGGCTCTTGTCGCTGGCGCTCAGGCGGCCCTTGTGGAACAGCTTCTGCCATTGCCTGACCATGCCGTCGCCGAAATTGTTGAGCACGACCACCTTGATCGGCAGGTCGTAGGTGGTGACGGTCTCCAGTTCGCCGATATTCATGCGGATGCTGGCATCGCCGTCGATGTCGATGACCAAACGATCGGGCTGCGCAAACTGCGCGCCGACCGACGCCGGCAATCCGAAGCCCATGGTGCCCATGCTGCCCGAGGTCAGCCACAGCCGCGGACTGCGGAAATCGAAATACTGCGCCGCCCACATCTGATGCTGGCCGACGCCGGTGGTGATGATGGCCTCGCCCCGTGTCAGGCGATTGATTTCCTCGATCACGTAGTACGGCTGAATGAACGCGCTGTCGCGATCGTAGTTCATGGCATGCTTGACGCGCAGCTCGTCGCAATGCCGGTGCCACGCCGACCAATCCCGCCGAAAGCCCTTTTTCCTGCCATAGTCCAGCAAGCCGAGCAGCGCGTCGGCCATCAAACCCACGTGACTCCAATTCACCTGCTTGACCTTGTCGATCTCGGAGGCATCGATGTCGAAGTGCGCGATGAACTTGGCGCGGCCGGCAAATTTGGAGACGTTGCCGGCGACGCGGTCGTCGAATCGTGCACCAAGAGTGAGCAGGCAATCGCAATCGTCGACCGCGTAGTTGGCAAATGCCGTGCCGTGCATGCCCAGCATGCGCATTGCCAGGCGGTGAGTCGTGTCGATGGCGCCAATGCCCATGAGGGTGGTCACCACGGGAATGCCGAAGGCTTCCGCGAACTCTGACAATGCAACGGCGCCGTTGCCGTTGATGACTCCGCCACCGGCGTAGATCAAA
>DATHFB010000364.1:0-2085 GCA_035318305.1 Steroidobacteraceae bacterium
GCCGTCTTATTCGAGCGATAAGAGCGTGCTCAAAATCGGGGATGTGGAGGCCAAGGTTTCGCAGCAGCATGCGATTCCGCCGTGGGCCGGGGGCGCGGGCGTCGTCGCCGGCGTGATTCTCATCGTGGTCGGCGCACGCAAGCCGTAAGCTATTGATGGGACTGGGTGGGGGAGTCCTTATGTGCGATAGGGAACATACGGGCTGTGAACCGGGCGTATAATGGCCAGAACGGAGGCGTAATCACTTGATGGTTTGCGGCGAAGTTAAATTCTCCATGGAGATTTGTGAACGCCACACCCGCCGACCCTCGAACGAACCAGCTTCTGGCTGCCTTGCCGGACAACGAATGGCTGCGTTGGAACTCGCACCTGGAGCACATCAGCATGCCGCTGGGTCAAGTGCTCTACGAGCCCGGTGCGACCTTGAGTCATGTGTACTTCCCGACCGACGCCATCGTGTCGCTGCTGTACGTCATGGAGAACGGCGCCTCGGCGGAGATCGCAGTGGTGGGCAACGAAGGCATCGTTGGAATTTCGTTGTTCATGGGTGGCGAGTCCACGCCGAGCCGTGCGGTGGTGCAAAGCGCCGGAGAGGGATTTCGAGTGCGCGCTCAAATGATGAAAGATGAATTCAACCGCGCCGGCCCGGTGCTTCATCTGTTTCTGCGCTATACCCAAGCCCTCATTACGCAAATGGCGCAAACAGCGGTGTGCAATCGGCATCACTCGCTTGACCAGCAGTTGTGCCGCTGGCTGTTGTTGAGCCTGGATCGGCTGCAGAACAATGAGCTGGTGATGACGCAGGAGTTGATTGCCAACATGCTGGGCGTGCGGCGCGAAGGCGTCACCGAAGGCGCGTTGAAGCTGCAGCAAGAGGGCCTTATCCGCTACGCGCGCGGCCGGATCACGGTGCTGGACCGATCGGGGCTTGAGAAGCGCACCTGCGAATGCTATGCGGTGGTGAAGAAGGAATACGATCGGCTATTGCCGCATACACTCGCCGGCTAGCGCGCCGGCACTCTTTTTCGCTATGTACGCTGCCAGACGGTTGCAGCGCCGGATTCAGCGGATACTGCCGCCATGGCGGGCATCCAGAATCACCTGATCGAATTGCTGCCGCGCGCCGCGCGCCGGACCCTGCTGGCCATTTGCGAGCCGGTCGAATTGGTATTGTCCGACAAGGTATACGCACGCGAAGAGGTTACGCGCTATGCGTACTTTCCCATTACTGCAACCATTTCCCTGGTGACTCCCATCGACGGGAAGCCGGTCCTGGAGGTCGGCATGGTTGGCCGCGAGGGGATGATAGGCGCGGAGCTGGTCTTGGGGGTGTTGAAGGCGCCTCTATACAGCGTCGTGCAGGGTGCCGGAGAAGCATGGCGTGTCCCTGGCCGGGCATTTCGCCGCGAATTGGCGGCCAGTCCCGCACTGCGGCTCTGTTTGAATCGTTATCTCTACGTGCTCATGGTGCAGCTGGGCGCCGCGGCCGCATGCCTGAGGTTCCACCTCATCGGTCCGAGACTCGCGCGATGGCTGCTGATGATGCAGGACCGGGCTCATGCCGATAACTTCCATGTGACTCATCAGTTTCTCGCCTATATGCTCGGCGTACGCCGCGTAGGGATCACGGCTGCGGCGGGCCTGTTGCAACGCGAAGGGCTCATCGAATATCGGCGCGGCGAGATGATCGTCTTGAGTCGCCGCGGTCTCGAGGCTGCGGCATGCGGATGTTATGTGGCGGACCAGCTCTCCTACTCGACCCACCTGCACTAGTGCCCCGGCCCAGTGATTTTGACCGGCTGGTGTAGTGCTCGCCTGGAAGGGTAAGCAGCCGCGAGGCAACGAAAAAGGCGCAGTTGCCTCGCGGCTGCTTACTCCTCCTGACGAATACTGGAACCGGTCAGCATCACGGTGCCGACGCTAGAGGCGGGTGTCGGGCATTCAGCACCCTAGGGGTAAGGGATTTCTGACAACGGCTCTGTGCGGTAGCGGACAGCATATCGCAGTCGATGCGCGCAGTATCGCCGCGCAAACAACAAGGAACTCGACATGATTCGCCTACCTCGGCTGCATCAGCTGTCGCCC
>DATHFB010000365.1:0-4766 GCA_035318305.1 Steroidobacteraceae bacterium
CGACGAGGCGCGCACCCGCGCCTGCACCAGTTCGAGCCCCTGTGGGGTGAGGCGCCAGTCTTCCTGCCATTCGATTTTTTCAATCGAGTGCGTCCAGACCAGCGTGAACGCCGCGATCGACAGCGTCTTCACGACGCCAGCCGAGGCAAGGCACAGGCTCAAGCCGCCACCGCCGCGATGCGCAGGCGCTGCCGCCATTGCCAGAGCACGACAACAGCCGTGAGGATGAAGCCGGCGGTGTCGCTGAAACGAAAATCGCCGAGCAGGCACAACGCTCCGATGAAGGCGACCGTCCGCTCCGCCAGCGTCAACCGCGCCAACAGGAAGCCGATCGCGACCAGCGCCTTGAACGTCGCAAACGCCACCGCGCCGTACAATCCGAGTTCAACGGCCATCGGGTCGCCGGCCTGCAGCATCAGCGCCGGCGAATACACAAAGACGACGGCCGACAGCACCGCCGCCACAGCAATGACAGCGGCAATCAACTTCGAACTCATGAGCGTTATTCTCCCCTGGATTTCGGCGGGAAATTGGACGGGCGAACGCCCGCGGTCAACCCATCCCGCTGGCCAAAAACCGGGTTAATTCGATGGCGCGGCCGGCGCGCGCTTCGCACTGGCAACAATGCGGTTCCCCGCGTACTCTGGGGTTGCAAACCGGCCCATCAGAGGCCGGTGCTATCCCGGAGAACGCCTCAATGCCTGCCAATCGTGCCGTTGGATTATCCTTGGGAGCGGCAATCCTGCTCTGCAGCTCCAGCCTTAATCTGGCTTATGCCAAGCCGTTCATGATCGTCGGCAACGACGAGAAAGTCTGGTGGGACGATGACGGAAAGCCGGTCCTGTCCGCGCCCGGCAAGGACTCGGTTCTGATCGTCGATCTCGCCAATCCTGAAAGTCCCCAGATCGTCGCCACCCTGCCGCTGAAGAATTCGATCGTCGGACCGCCGGTCAATCTCGACATCGACCCCACCGGCTCGGTGGCGCTGGTGGCGGATTCGGTCGATGTCACCAAGGACGGCGACACGCTGAAGCAGGTGCCGGACAACAAGATTTACGTCATCGATCTCAAGGCCAATCCACCCAAAGTGGCCGCCACGGTGATCGGCGGCAAACAGCCGTCGGGGCTAAGCTTCAGCCCGTCCGGCAAGATGGCGCTGGTTGCCAACCGCGGCGACAATTCGGTCAGCGTGCTCTCGGTCAACGGTACCGACGTCAAGGTCACCGACACCATCACCTTTCCCGACAGCGTCGCGCATGTGGTGTTCACGCCGGACGGCAAGCGTGCGCTGGCCGTGAGATTTCCCGCGCATAAGGTATCGGTGCTCGATATCGCGGGCGACAAGGTGACCTACAACAAGGTCGACCTGCCGACCGGCCAGTGGCCCTACAATGTCGTGGTATCGCCCAACGGCAAGATCGCGCTGACCTCCGACAATGGCGGCGCCGGATCTTCCGACGGCAGCGTCGACACCACCAGCGTGATCGATCTCGAAGCCAACCCGCCACGCATCATCGATCGGGTGGTGGTCGGTGACGGCCCCGAAGGGCTGGCGATGTCGCCGAAGGGCAATCTCGCGGTCGCCGCCATCCTGCGCGGCTCCAACAACAAGAAGGCCTTTTTCTACCAGAAGAACGGCAGCCTCTCGATCCTGAAGATCGACGGCAAGAAGGTGACCAAGACCCAGGACATCGAGGTCGGCGGATTGCCGGAGGCCGTCATGTTCACCCCTGACGGCAAGTACATTCTGGCCGGAAACTACATGACCCAGGATTTCTCGATCCTGAAAGTCAACGGCACCAAGGTCACCGACACCGGCAAGCGCTTCAAGGTGCCGGGCCATCCGGCTTCGGCTCGCATGAGCCACTAGACTAGTTTCTGTCGCGAAACGCATCACAGCCTTTAAAATAGCGGGTTTCTCGCAATTTTCGTGAGCGGTTTTCTTGACGTGTTCGTGTGTCTATGGACACATGCTTGTCATGAATCGTATTGATTCGGAATCGCCCTCGGACGTCATGGGCTGGCTGCATAGTGAAGCTGCGGTTCTATGGCCGGCGTTTCTTGGCTCGCTGAGCTTGCGTCGCAGTCGGTGTGTTCGCGTAAACTGCGCGGCTTGTTTGTCTGGCGAACAACATCAGAGCTATGTCTTGTACGATCGCGCCGAGGGGCGTCGCATTGCGGTTTACGTTCCGGAGGAGCTTGTTCCGCAGGTGCAGTGCGGTCTGGACAACGGACGGGCTCTGCAGAATCTGCTGCACCAGGCGGCACCGCGCTACATCAAGGCACTGAAGCGAGAGCGCGCGCGATCGAAGAGCGACGAGAGTTGAATCGTGTCGCGGGCGGTAGAGCGACAGATCAATTTTGCCGATTGGGAGTTGATGCGGCAGGGTCTGCGTCTTGAGCCGGTGTTGCAGGCTATTTCCGATTTTCTCGACGACCAGCAGAACGTGATCGAACGGGTCCGAAGCGATCTGGTACGAGGCCTGAAGAACGCCGCGACCGGTCGCAGTGGCTTGACGCCGCAACAGGTGTTGCGTTCGCTGGTGCTGATGCGCGTCAAGAACTGGGACTATCGCGAATTGCGGGAGCGGATCGCCGACGGCTATACGCTGCGCCAGTTCACGGACTTCCATTCCCGGCGGGTGCCGCGGCATGACGCATTCCACCGCGGCTTCACCCGGCTGACGCCCGCGACGCTCAAGGCGATCAATGAGTTGGTGGTGGCGGCGGCGGTTGACCTCGAGCTGGAGGATGGCCGACAGCTGCGCGTCGATACCACCGTGGTGCAGACCGACATTCATCATCCGACCGACAACACGCTGTTGTGGGATGTCGTTCGCGTCGTCACGCGCTTGGTCGGCCGCCTCGCCGAAGCGCTGGGACGCCGGCGTATCAAGGGGTTCCGGGATCGAACACGATCGGCACGGCGTCGGATGCTGGAGATCCAACGGATGACCACGAGGCAGCGTCAGGAGCAGCAGACCGGGACATATCGTGAGCTCATCGGCATTGCCGAGGAGGTTTTGCAAAGCGCACGCATGGTGCTGAGGAATACCCGCAAGACGCATGGCAGAGATATGATCGCCGACATGGTGATCGCGGAAACGCGCAAGGAGATCGAGCACTTTTGTAGTCTGGGAGCCCGTGTGATCGATCAGTCGCGCCGCCGTGTGCTCAACGGCGAGCAAGTTCCAACTGCCGAGAAGCTCTATTCGATTTTCGAACCCCATACCGACCTCATCAAGCGCGGCAAGGTGCAGACGCCGATCGAGTTCGGTCACAAGGTGTTCCTCGCCGAAAGCGCGCGCGGCTTGATCACGCAGTATGAAGTGCTGGATGGAAATCCTGTTGACGAACAGCACGTCATTGCTTCGCTAAAAAGCCACAAGCAAGCCTTCGGCCACGCTCCCGACTTGTATGGAGGCGATCGCGGGTTCTTCAGCGAGCACAACGTGGCGTCGTGCAAACAGGATGGCGTCAAGGTGGTGTGCATCCCACAGCGGGGCGGCACTAAAACGCCCGAGCGCGAGGCTTATGAGAAGAGCCGTGAGTTCAAGGACGGCCAGCGCTTCCGAGCGGGCATCGAGGGGCGCATCTCGGTGTTGTTCCGCGGTCGCGGCATGAAGCGCTGTCTCGCTGAAGGCCGAGAGCGATTCGAGCTGTGGGTCGCGGCGGCCGTGCTCGCCAACAACCTCATGAAGATTGCAGCGCTGTTGACGGACCGATCATTGCGCAGACGAAAAGCCGCCTGACGATATCCCTCCGGCCCTTCGTTGTTGGCGGGAAGAGACCGCCACAGGTTCGTTGCAACCACCATGTGTCCAACTGACGCTTCATGAAATCGCGATGAAAATCGCGTCCAAATACCTGGCGAATGCGCGACATCAAACGTCAGTTCGCCCCGGTTTTATTGGGGAAATGACACGTCCCAACACAAATTCTGGCGTTTCGCGACAGAAACTAGCTAGGACCGAAAGTCCTTTTTATATCAACCACTGAGCTGTGCACCTGGCGTAGAGCGAGAAATTTTTAGCTCCTCTTCGTTCATGTCTGCCGATACATCGGCGAAAAGAGGCGTGCTCAAATAGCGTTCACCAGTATCGGGAAGCATGCAAAGAATGTTTGCTCCCTTTTCGGCCTCAGCGGCAACCTTGAGCGCCCCAGCGAAGGTCCCGCCGGAGGTAATGCCGACAAAGATGCCCTCCTGGGTGGCAAGGTCCTTGCTGCAGCGAATGGCGTCCGCGCCGGAGACCGGAATGATGCGATCGATGACCTTCATGGCGACGGCATCATCGGTAAGTTTGGGGATGAAATCCGGCGTCCACCCTTGCATCGGGTGCGGTTTGAACGCCGGATGCGGTGCCGCCGGCGTGCCGTCTGAATTACGCGATTGGGCCACGCCGCTAGCCAATAGCTGTGCATCAGTTGGTTCGCAGACGACAATCTTCGTTTCGGGCCGCTCTTTCGCCAGCACGCGGGCCACGCCTTTCAACGTTCCACCCGTTCCATAACCAGTTACCCAATAGTCCAACCGTTCGCCCGTGAAGTCGTCGAGTATTTCGTGCGCTGTCGTGCGCGAGTGTATGTCGGGATTCGCTTCATTCTCAAACTGGCGGGTCATGTACCAGCCATGGGCCTTGGCAAGTTCGATGGTCTTGTTGATCATTCCTACAGCGCGCTCGGCGGCGGGCGTTACGATGACCTTGGCTCCAAGGAACCTCATAAGCTTACGCCGCTCCACGCTAAATGGCTCCGCCATCGTGATG
>DATHFB010000366.1:0-11217 GCA_035318305.1 Steroidobacteraceae bacterium
CAGGGGTTCGACGAGGAGCGCGGCGATGTGTCCACGACGGCAGAGAGCGTCAAAGGCTTCGAGCGTTGTTGCTTCCCGGCCGGGCGAAGGAAACGGAATGCGCTCGACTTCAAAGAGCAGCGGTTCATAGCTGTCGGTGAAGGGGCCGCGAGCTCCGACGGACATGGTGCCGATGGTGTCGCCGTGGTAGCTGCCTTCCATCACGACGATGCGGTGGCGGGCATCACCGCTATGGCGCCAGAAGCCCAGTGCCATTTTGAGTGCGACTTCAACGCTGGTCGATCCGCTGTCGGAGAAGAACACGTGTTCGAGACCTGGAGGCGCGAGAGTGATGAGTTTTGCGGCGAGCTGCTCGGCGGGCTCGTGGGTGTATTCGGCGAAGATCACCTGGTCGAGTTCTTCGGCTTGAGCTTTGATGGCGGCCATGATCTTAGGATGGCAGTGGCCGTGGGTGATCACCCACCACGAGGAGATGGCATCGAGAATCCGCCGGCCGTCACTCAAAGTGAGATAGGCGCCCTCGGCACGCGCGACAGTGGGCAACGTCGGGCGCAGCGCGTGCTGCGTGAAGGGATGCCAGATCGGGGAGGGCGGCGCAATCATGGCGCAGGGGTCGCTATAAAGGTTTCGCGCGCGAACGCGACAGAGAATGCTTTCCCTAAGCTTTGCGGTGTCAAGGGACCGAGCCGCGGCAGGCGGCCCAAGATCGGTACGCGGCCCATTTCTCTGAGAGTGCGTTCGTTGTCCGCGTGCGCATCGCCGATCAACGCGATCCCTAGGATCGGAATGCCGCGACGCCGCAAGGCTTCAAGGGAGAGCAGCGTGTGATTCAAGGTGCCGAGTGCGGTGCGGGCGCACAGCACCACGGGTGCGCGCCAGGTTGCGAACACGTCAATGTAGAGTACATCACGTGTGAGTGGGACCATGAGGCCGCCGGCACCCTCGACGATGAGCGGGCGATCGAGAGTGGGCAAGGCGAGCGCTTCAGGATCGATGATGACGCCATCGCGCTCGGCGGCGAGATGCGGTGAGGCGGGCGTGTTGAGTCGCCAAACCTCGGAGAGCATGCGTTCGGCGGGAAGCGCCGATAATCGCTGCGCCACGGCGGTGTCGGTTTCCTCCCCGAGGCCTGCTTGCACGGGTTTGAAGTAGTAGCCGTCGAGCAGTCGCGTGAGACCTGCGGCGAACACGGTCTTGCCGATGCCGGTGTCGGTGCCGGTCACGATGATGCGCGTAGTCACTCTCGAAGCTCGGCGAGCGCATCGAACAAGCCGGCGATGGCGGCTTCGGTGACATTCAGCGTGATTGAAATTCGCAGCCGGGCGGTTCCCTTTGGCACCGTAGGCGGTCGCACGCCCCGGACGTCGAAACCACGCTCACGCAAGCCCGAGGCGATTTGCATCGCGCCAAGATCATCACCGATGATCACTGGAAAAATCTGCGAGCCGCTCACTGGGAGTGCGTGGCCTTTCGCTTGATGGCCGGCATAGGCGACGAGACTGCTGAGAGCTTCGCGGCGCTGCGGTTCATCTTTCAAGATCGCCAGGGCTTCGAGCGCGGCGACTGCCATGAGCGGGGAGGGGGCTGTGGAGAAAATAAAGGCGCGACAGCGATTCACGAGAAAATCGCGCAAGCTGAGCGGAAGACTCAGGAGGGCGCCGGCGCTGCCCAAGGCCTTGCCGCAGGTATGCAGCACGATGACATTGTCGCGGCCTTCGATGTTCTCGGCGAGGCCCCGGCCGTCGGTGCCGAAGACGCCGGTGGCGTGCGCTTCGTCGATCACTAAAAAGGCGTCGTGCTTGTCGGCGAGTGTCATGAGATCGCTCAAGGGCGCGCGATCGCCGTCCATGCTGTAGAGACTTTCGGCCGCGATCCAAATTTGGCCGAGCCCACCGGCGGCGCGCCAGGTGCGGATCGAGTCTTCGACGGATGCGACGTCGTTATGCAGAGACTCGACCGACGCGGCTCGTCCCGCGCGCACCCCCTCACGGCTGCTGGCATGGATGAGTTCATCGAGAATGACCAGATCGTCCTTCTGCGGGAGGGTCGCGAAAAGCGCGGAATTCGCGGCATAGCCGCTGCTGAAGAAAAGTGTGCGTTCGGCGTGAAAAAAAGTCGCGGCCTTGGCCTCGAGCTCTTCGTGCTCGGGCGCATTGCCGCGGAGCAATCGAGAGCCGCCGGCGCCGATGGCTGTTCCGCGTGCGAGCGCAGTGGTGAGGGCACTGCGCATGCGGGCGGATGCTGCGAGGCCCAAGTAATCGTTGGAACTGAAGTCGACACCGGATTGCGGCCGCAAAGCGCGCAGGCGATTTTGAGCGGCGAGTGCGTGGAGCGCGGATTCATAGCGCGCGAGCGCGGCTGACGGAGCTCCTGCGGAGCGCGGAGATTCCATAGCTTTCATGAAGGCGGCAGTATTGGAGCCAGGTTGGTGATAGTCAACCAAAAACTGAAATTTAAGTTTACTAGCCCTCGACTCGGCCATCGGGACGACGGGTAAAGGTCGGAAATCCCCGTCTCGGCTCCTCGGGGCTGGCGCCGAGCAAAGAGCCGCCGATGGCAACGCAACTGGTCGCCACTTAACCGACGTTGCGTCGCGAAGTGCACTTTGCGACATGAACGCACATCGTTATTCCCGTCGGCTACATCGGCACTCGACCAGGATTTCAGCTACCAAGCGTAAGCGCGTGCGATTTCCAGTATTTGCGACAAAGTGATACATGTGCTACGCTTCATTTATGAGTCGAATCATAAACCAGCGTGAGCTTCGAAATCAGTCCGCCAGTGTCCTTCGCGAAGTCGAGGCGGGCGAAACCATCGTCGTGACGCGCAACGGCACGCCGGTTGCGGAGTTGCGACCCATTCGGACGCGGCGGTTTGTTCTCCGAGCAACCATTTCCCAGGCAGCTGCCCGCGCGCCTCGGATCGATGCCGGGAGGTTTCGTGCAGACCTGGACGCCGTAATCGACCAACGACTCGATGACTGAACCTACCAAGGGGCTTCTCGACACATCGGTGGTTATCGACCACGACGTGATCGACGCCGCATTGTTGCCCGACGAATCTGCAATTTCCGCTGTTACCCTCGCCGAGCTAGCGGCCGGTCCTCACGCCACCCAAGATACCGATGAACGCGCTCGACGCCAGGATCGTTTGCAATGGGCGATTTCGACCTGGGACCCGTTGCCTTTCGATGCAGAAGCCGCGCGTGCATACGGCAGAATGTTTGCAGCTGCTCGAGCCGCCGGGCAGTCGAGTCGCGCTCGCCTCGCGGACTTACTCATTGCGTCTACCGCCGCGGCAAACAGCTTACCCGTCTATACGCGAAACCCTTCCGACTTTGACGCTCTAAAATCAATCATCAAAATAGTTCACATATAATGTTCTTCGTTAGCCGGGCATGCGACAAGAACTCAGGCAACCTTGCTCTGCGCCGCCATATTCTCCGACGATTGCGGTGACTCGATGATGTGAGCGAGGTCCGTCAGCAGCGCAGAGAGTTCGCCGGCCATAACGGCGAAGTCAATATCGAACTGCTCCGCGGGATCCACTTCTTCAGCGTCGGTCTGATCCTTGCCCACCTCGAGGAATTCGATCCGCTTCAAGCAGAGTTTGTCCGTCAGGACGAACGAAACACGTCCGTTCCAGGTAAATCCCATGCGCGTGGGGTGCTTCCCGGCGGCAAGATGAGAGCGGATGTCTTTACCGTCGAGTGGATGACGCACATAACGAATACTGGATTTCGTCTCATCCGCCGCCTGCAGCTCCAAATCGTCATCGATCGCAAATTTAAAGGGAGCATCACCCTGCATGAGCCAGGATGTCATGAACACATGCGGCGAGCGCGCCCCCTCCAGGGGTGCGGGTACGAAACTGTCAAGCGTCGCCACCAGGGTCTCGAGCACTGATTCCGCACGGGGCGCACCGGCGGCATCGATGACGAACCATCCGTTTCGCGAATCAATCCAGACGCGGGTCGTGGTTCGCCGCGTGAATGCCCGCGCTCGCAGCTCGTCGGCGACTTGTGCCTTGATATCGCGCATCTGTTTGCGGCCAACTGGAAAGCCCTGTTCGGTTGCCTGAGCCTCGGCGCGTTCTTCGGCAACCTGCCGAATGATGGATGCGGGCAAGAGTTTCTGATTCGTGCCCAGAGACAGCATCTGATGCTGTCCGACCGTGTGCAGCAACCGGCCACCCTTGGTCACCGGCTGCCACCCGCGGGTCTGCATATCGAAATGTCCGCAGGGCCGAAGCGGATGGCCGCCGAGTCGCATCTCGAGATCGCCGGCCGTCCAGGACCAATCAGCGGGCAACCGATAGACGAACAGATTCTTGAACAGCATGCGGCATACCTGGACCCAAGGAAGCGCGCGATTATATGAAGTTCGTTTGGAGACTTCTGAAAATAATTTGACCCGTTGCGCTCGACATTTTCGCCTTGAGCCGGTATAGCGATTCGCTCGTCGGCCCAAAGGATGGAACCCCAGCGCATGACCTCTGACCCTTACAATCTGCAACGCTTCATCGATGCGCAGCACCGCATCTACGGCCAGGTTCGCGATGAACTGGGGGCCGGCCAGAAGGAAAGCCACTGGATGTGGTTCATCTTCCCCCAGATCTTTGGATTAGGTACCAGCACCACGGCCCAAGAGTACGCCATCACCGACATCGGTGAAGCAAAGGCCTATCTAGACCATCCACTGCTCGGGTTCAGACTCCGTGAATGCACCCAGCTCGTCAACGCAGTCAACGGCCGTTCCATCGAAGTCATCTTCGGCTACCCCGATCACCTGAAATTCCACTCTTCGATGACCTTGTTCGCGAAGGCGTCGGCCGGCGACAAAATCTTTACTGCCGCCTTGACGAAATTCTTCCATGGCGAGTTTGATCGCAAGACCGTCCAACTGCTGTGACCCCGGCAGCACCGCCAGGCGATTCGGTGACTAGAGCTTAAGGGCCGCCCGGCGCGAACGCGCGGACTTCACAGGTTCCTTCCCAGCCCGGCAAGTAATCCTTGTGAAGCTGCATGAACTCAACCGCTGACGACACAGCCTCCTCTTTATTCTTGAGCTCAAAGACCGCATAACCGCCGACGACCTCCTTCGCTTCCGCAAACGGGCCATCGATTACGGTCAGGCGCCCGCCATCGATGCGCACTTGAGCGCCCTGAGCAATGGGCATCAATCCGCCGTTGTCGAGCATGCGGCCGGCCTCGATCTCCCGCTTGGCGAGCTTGTGCATTTCCTCCAAGAGCTTGGGCGACGGGCCCATGACGTGCGCGGATTTGACGATGAACATGAACTTCATTGGTGCATTCCTTCTGATTGGCCTATTGACACGACGAATCAGCCGCCCGTGGATCGACATCCAATCAAATAAATTTGCCCCGGCAAAAATTTCTCCACTCCCATCCCCAATCCCGGTGCATAAGCCTGTGCATAACCGGTTCGCCGTCATCCAAACGTCACCTGATTCAGCCGCTTATGTTGAACTGCTGCATTTTTGACCACAGTCATTTCGCGGCGCATTGACATTGCGAAAGCCCGGTGCTCACGCCGCCGTTTTCAGCGCGCTGATCCTTGCCTCGCATCGACGGGATGTCTGGCTCGGCGGCGCAGCTGAAACCGATGACTTGTTCCCGCTCACGGACGGGGGCGACCTCCCCGCGGACAGCATGTTGCGGGCCGCATTGACGTCCCGATCGTGCGTGACACCACACGCACTGCACACCCATGTCCTTACATCGAGCATGTCAATTCCTGCAGGACCGGTGAGGGCCTTGCAGGCGTTGCATGCTCGCGTTGTGTTGCTCTCGTTGACGATCGATACGCGCCTGCCGGCCTGCTGGCCCTTGTACAGCAGCTGCGTCTTGAGTATTCCCCAACCGGCATCGAGCACCGACTTTGCCATCCGGGTCTTCACCAGTTTTCTGCTACTCACATCGCCAATGACGATATTTTGGTATTCCTTAACAATCTTCGTTGAGAACCGATGCAAAGCTTCCTTTCGTCGCCGCGCAGCGGTTCGGTGCAGGCGCTTGGCCTGACGTTTATGAGCGCGGCGCTGAGCATTGGCGATTTTCTGCTCGATATTTCGATAGAAACGCCCCGCGCGCAGCTTCTCCCCATCGCTGGTGGTGGCGATGTGCTCAACGCCCAAATCAATCCCGACTTCCAGCTTCGAGGCACTGGACTGCGACGCTTCTACTGCGATGGGCACGCAAAGCCACCAATCGCCGACTGAATCTTGTGCAAAGCAGCCGCATTTCCAATTCACGTCCTCAAGAAGCTCTCGTTCAAAGACCCGGAAGGCTTTGCCTGAGAAGCGCAGCGACTTGCCTTTTCGTTTTAGTTGCACCGCTTTGAAAGGCACCCAGCCCAAGGAACGCTTCGCGCCCTTGCTCACGCGCCAGTTAAGCCTTGATAGCTTGAATTGCCCTCGACGGGTCGCATACTCGGCATTGACCCGCTGAATGGTGTCCGAGCCGATACGTTCAAAGCACTTGCTTGCCCCGGCAGTGAGCTTGTCCAGATCAAAGGCGGTGAGCCATTTAGGCTGCCCCGCAAAGGGGCGCGCCGCCCTGTAGCTGCTGGCATTGGCGAAATTCCAAACCTGGTTTACTTCGATCGCCGCAGCATTGAGCCACGCATAGCCTTCCGCCTTCACTTTCAGGCGCAGCGTCCGTATGTGCTGAATCTTGGCTGCCATGATTCAACTGCCGAAATTACCCCGTACATAGAACTCGGGCAAGCTGCATTTCTCCGCAAAACATACAGAAATGCGGGAACGAGGCGGCGCGAGCCAGTATCACTTACAGCTGGCCGCTCTGCTTACGCAACCCGCCGCTGGGTCGCGTCATCCTGACGCTCCGTGGCCCGTCTGATCAACGCTTGGCCGGTCGCCTGGTCTTCTTCTTTTTCTTGGCTTTTTTCTTTTTAACGACTTTCTTTTTGGCTTTGCGCCGCATCTTCACCAGCGCATCGATCAGGTTGTCGACCGGCTCGTGCCGTTTTGCCTTGCGTCTCATCCAGACGAGAGAATCGATGAGGTTATCGACGGCCGCTTGTTTCTTCGCCATGCGCTTTCGCCCGTGCTATTTGCCGGTGGTGTCGGCGGTCGCGGTTGTCGCGTTGGTCGCGTTGGTTGCGGTGGTTGTCGATACCGGCGTCGGCTCGTCCGGCGGTGTAGGCAACTCCGCTTCGAGCCCCACGGTTGCGATGACGCCATTGGCCTTTTGCAGAACCTCGCGGGCGTAGTCCCAATGGATGGCGACGGTGGTGTCGCCGACCGCCGTTTTCAACAACTCAGAGAACTCATCGATCTCGGGTTCAAAGCTCTGGCCTTGCGCATCGACTGGCGGATGGGCTTCCAGCAACAGCTCGCCGTCGATCCAAGCCACCTTCACCGGTTCGTTGATCAGGCGCACCGTCGTGCCGACGGGAATGAGCGGAAACAGCGCGGCGACATCATCGGGATACATGCGGATGCAGCCGTGTGTGACCGCGAGTCCGACCGCGATCGGATTGTTGGTGCCGTGGATGAGATAAGTGCCGTTGCCGGCGGCCAAGCGCATGGCATACGCCCCGAGAGGATTGTCGGGACCCGGTCCGACTTTGACCGGCAGCGGATCGCCGGCTTCGGCGTGCTCTTTTCGGACCGACTCGGGCGGAAACCACGTGGGATCCTTCTGCTTTTGAATGACGCGGGTTGACCCCAAGGGCGTGCGCCAGTCCATTTTTCCGATGCTGACCGGATAAGTAATCACCTCGATGGGACCGCCACGCTTCGGCTTCGGATAATAGTAGAGGCGGTGCTCGGGAAGATTGACGATGATTCCTTCGCGCGGTCCCGGCGGCAGGATGTGCCGTCCCGGAACAATGATCTGCTTGCCGGCGCCGGGTATCCACGGGTCGACGCCGGGATTGACCCGAATGATCTCTTCGGAGCCGAGGCTGTACTTGGCTGCGAGGGCGTACAGCGTGTCCTCGTAGACCGTGACGACGCTTTGGTCCTGACCGACCACGGTGTCATCGGCTTTGGTGAGGGTGTAGGTGGTCGCATTCGCGGACGACAGGGCGGCGATGCTCAGCAAGGACAGCGCTGCCGTTTGCGTCACGCGGCGGTTTCGGCGGGCGAGCCCGGCAGGTAAATTGAAAATTTTCACCTGATTAGCCTAGCACGTGCCTGGTCGGTTTGACTCACGGTATGCTGGCAAGGGTTTAGATCAGGGGTACCGGCTGCGATGAAGCAAACCCGATTAGGGCATTCGATGAATTTGGAAACCTCGGTTCCCATGATCCACAGCAGGGCCGAGCAGCTGGGATTCAGGTACCCGAGGATATCAGGACGCGGTGGCTGAGCGCGAGCAGGCATTCGAGAAGGAGCTCAAACGCCAGGAGAGTTGAGGTCTTTATTTCGACGGGCCTCTTCGCCTCGTTACCGCCTGCCGCAATACGAACTCGATCTGTGCATTCACGCTGCGCAGATCGTCGGCTGCCCATTTCTCCATCTCCTTCAAGAGATCGGGTGGAATCCTGAGTAGAAAGGGTTTGCGCTGTTCCGAGGACACGATCAGGTGTAGAGGGTGCCGGTGTTGATCACGGGCGATGCATCCGAGTTGCCGCAGAGCACGACCAGCAGATTGCTGACCATGGCCGCCTTGCGCTCATCGTCGAGCTTCACCACGTTTTTCTGATCCAGCTCATCCAGCGCCATGTGCACCATGCCCACCGCATTTTGCACGATGATCTTGCGTGCCGCGATGATGGCCTCGGCCTGTTGGCGGCGCAGCATGGCCGGCGCGATTTCCGGAGCGTAGGCAAGATGCGTCAGCCGCGCTTCCTCGACGATTACCCCGGCCTTCGCCAAGCGGATTTGCAATTCCTCTTTGAGCGCCAGGGAGACTTCATCCGCGCCGCCGCGCAGCGTGATCTCGTGCTCTTCGCCCTGATCGTAGGCGTAACGGCTGGCGATGCTGCGAATCGCGGACTCGCTCTGAATCTCCACGTAGCTGGTGTAATCCTCGACGTCGAACACGGCTTGGGCCGTATTTTCCACGCGCCACACCACGACCGCGGCGATCTCGACCGGATTGCCGCGCTTGTCGTTCACTTTCAGCGCATCGCTGCTGAAGTTGCGGGCTCGCAGCGACAGCTTGGTGGTCAGGAATTGAAATCCCAAGCCGCCGGCGCCGCGCCGTCCCAGGGAGCGATTTCTATGATCGCCCTCGTGCGTTGCCGTGTCCTTCTGCGAGGCGGTGCCGCGCGTGCGCGAGTACAAGGGGTTTGTCCAATGAAAGCCGCTGCTGCGGACGGTGCCTTTGTACGCGCCGAACAGCATGAGCACGCGCGCTTGATTGGGCTGCAGCGTGAAGTAGCCGGCCAGCATGATGAAACCGGCCACCGCGAGCAGGCCGGCGAGGACGTGCAGGGGGCCGGCAACGGTCGCCATGCGGTAACCCAGGAAAGCCGCGCCGAGGAACAACGCGAAATTCACGATCAACATCATCCAGCCATTCATGGCGTTCACAACGCGCTCCGCAGCAGCGGGTTGTGCAGGTTTCGTCGGCATGTCTCGGCTCCCGAGCGTTGATATTGAAGTGATATCATAATGAAATCTAGTCCGTTGTCAATGTGACCGGTTGCGGACGAACCGAATTGGAGCGTTTGGTCGAGAACGTGTAATGTCACCGGCCTTCTAAGGCTGATTCATTGGACGGTATTTCGCATGCACAGTGACCGATGCACTCCGGTTCTTAAGCTCCTGCCGCTGGCCGCTTGGTTGTTGGCCGGGGGTTCTTTTGCGCAAGCGCCCAGTGCGCTCAAGCCCTATGTCAGTGAGGATTCGCCGGCGTTGGTGCTGACCCATGTGCGCGTCATCGACGGCACGGGCGCAGCCCCGATGGAGGATCAGCGCATCGACATCGAGGGCGGGAAGATCAGCCGCGTGCAGAGCGCCAAGCTCAAGAACGCCTATCCAACGAACGCGAAGGTTCTGGATCTCACCGGCAAGACCGTCATCCCCGGTCTCGTCGGCATGCATGAGCATCTCTTTTACACCGGGCCGGAGCCCGGCAAGGATGGACTGCCGTTCTATGTCGAGATGATCGACAGCGGGCCACGGCTGTATCTCGCGAGCGGCATCACCACTGCGCGCACCGCGGGGAGCATGGAGCCTTACACCGATCTCTCCTTGAAGAAGATCATCGATGCCGGCAAAAAACCGGGACCGAAGCTGCGCATCACGGGCCCTTACATCGGCGATCTCTTCGGCATGATACCGCAACTGCATACGCTCGCCGATGCGGAAGACGCGGGCCGCACGGTTGATTATTGGGCGGCGGAGGGCGTTACCTCGTTCAAGGCCTACATGGACATCAAGCCCGAAGAGCTGAAGGTGGCCGTTGAACATGCACACGCCAAGGGCTTGAAAGTCACCGGGCATCTGTGCGCAGTGGGATTTACGGAGGCCGCGGCCTTAGGGATCGATAATCTCGAGCACGGCATCTTTGTCGATACCGAATTTTTTCCGGGGAAAAAACCGGGCATCTGTCCTGCGAAGGAGGCCGCGGAAGACTTCGCCAAAAACGTGGACATCGAGGGCGCGCCCGTGCAGGCCATGATCCGCGATCTCGTCAGCCATCATGTGGCGGTGACCTCGACTTTGGCGGTCTTTGAGATAACCGTTCCGAACCGGCCCGCGATGCGCAAGATGCTGCGCGCCAAGGATGCGCTCAGCCCGCAAGGGTGGTCGACCTACCTTAGGGTTCGCAGCAGCATCGCCGAGGAAAACAACCCCTTGAGCGCGGTCTCCCTGAAGAAGGAAATGCAATTCGAGCGCGATTTCGTCAAGGCCGGCGGACTGCTGCTCGCGGGCTGCGATCCCACTTCCTTCGGCGGCGTACTTCCCGGATTCGGCGATCAACGAGGCATAGAGCTGCTGGTCGATGCCGGATTCACGCCAGTCGAGGCCATCCAGATCGCGACCCAGAACGGCGCCAAGTTTTTAGGAGAGAGCGAGACCATCGGGTCCATCGCCGCCGGCAAAGCTGCTGACTTGGTGGTCCTATCGGGCAACCCTGCGCAAAACATCGAAGACATCGAGAATGTGCAGATCGTTTTCAAGGACGGCATCGGATTCGATCCGGTGAAGCTGGTTCAATCGGTCCAGGGAATGGTGGGCCAGCGCTAGCTAAGCCATTGCTCGATGCCCAACCCTGCC
>DATHFB010000367.1:0-3698 GCA_035318305.1 Steroidobacteraceae bacterium
TCTTGCCGGAAACGTCAAGTCCGGTGTGCACAGTGGCTGCGGCAGCCAGGGTAAGCGCGACGGCGCCGCTCAGGCGCAGGCTGCGGAGGTACCCGCTGTCCCGCACCACTACCCAGCCTGCAGCGGCGGCAAAGGCTCCGATCCATAGTGTGGCGCTCACCGGATCGACGACGAGCAATACGAAGATGACCCCGAGGCATCCGAGCGCGGCCCCTGAAAGGTCGGCCGCATAAAGCCATCCGCCGCCATATGGCAGACGAGTCAACAAAAGCGTTATGCAGACGCCACTTTCGGTAAAAGGCATTACGAAGGCGAACGTCGCGATCACCAGCGCCGCCGGCACGTATTCCCCGGGAATTACGAGCGGCACGCACAAGAAGGCGATCATTGCGCCAACGCCGGTGATCGCGAACCACGATGCGTGGCGTGCGAATTCCACTCCCACCCGTTCGGGAACGTAGCGGGCAGGTTTGCTGTAGACCTCCATCGCTCCGCGAGTAAGTCCGAGCATGGCAAGTGAAATGGCAGCAAATGCAAAATGATAATACAGCATGACGCTGAAGAAACGAGTTATCAGTATCTGGTAGGACAGAGTAGCGGAGGCCAATATAAAAATTGCGAAATAATGGCGGCTTAGAATTCTGGGGAATGCTTGCAAGACACTGTCCTCAATGAAGTCTTGACTAATCCGCGCGACGCAACCGTTCCCGCGGACGCTGATTGAAATAATTCGCCCCGGATTACCCAATAACTCCGGTACCCAGCTTTGTCCAAACGAACCGCGCGTCATGACTCCCCGCCAGCAGCCGCGGACCGGACCGGCACAGTGTCGCGACCTATCATGCAGGCAATATGCACCGGAAGATCGATGGGGAGCCTAAGACGCCCTTGTAAGTTGGCAATCGGTCGGATGTCTGTTTTGTTAAGCGGACATTCTCAGACTCCGTCGGCATGTCTCAAAGGTGCCATGAGCAGACTCATACACCGCAGCCATCATCCCCTCACTCGATCACGTCATCGGAGAGCAATTGCATCGAATTGGCCCAGCCGCTTTAGCGGCTTTCAACAGCAGCCGCGGAATCGGCCCTTGCCGACAGCGTAGCGAGCGTTCTGACGTTCCACGAAGAATTCTTCGTACGTCATGATCGGCTCGTCCGGATGCGTCTGCCTGCGATGCTCCACGTAGGTCTGATAGTCGGGAATGCCGACCATCAGACGCGCGGTGCGTACCGACCATTCTTTCAGCGTCATGATGTCAGGCAAGGTTCGCTCCCGGGATGTTTGCGGGCAGGCCGATCTCGATGGCGGTGATCTTCGGGTCACCCAATGCCCGGCGTATGGCGATGACACCGTAGACTATCATGGCCAGCACCACCGCGACGAACAGCGCGGACAGTGTAGCGTCGACGTAATCGTTGACGATGACGCGGTGCATCTCCTCTATCGTCTTCGCCGGCGCCAGGATCTTGCCCGCCGCTGCGGCGTCGCCGAACACCCGCGCGTGGGCAACGAAGCCGATCGCCGGTTCGGCGCTGACGATTTTCTGCAACCCCGCCGTCAGCGTGCATACAAGGAGCCATAAGGTAGGCACGATCGTAACCCAAGCGTAACGCTGGCGCTTCATCTTGAACAGTACGACTGTGCACAGGATGAGCGCGATCCCTGCCAGCATCTGGTTGGAGATGCCGAACAGCGGCCACAGCGTGTTGATCCCACCCATTGGATCGATTACTCCCTGGTAGAGGAAGTAGCCCCAGGCGCCGACCGCCAGCGCCGATCCAACCAGATTGTTTCCCCACGACTCGGTCTTCCGGAACGACGGCACTACGCTGCCGATCATATCCTGGATCATGAAGCGGGCGACGCGAGTGCCTGCGTCGACGGTGGTGAGGATGAATAGCGCCTCGAAAAGGATGGCGAAGTGGTACCAGAGCCCCATCAAAACGCGGCCGCCGAACATACCGGACAGGATATGCGCCATGCCGACCGCGAGTGTCGGGGCGCCGCCGGTGCGCGACAGCAGCGTCTTCTCGCCGACGTCCTGGGCGATCTGGCTGATCATGTCGGGGGTGACGGTGAAGCCCCAGCCGGAGATCACCTCCGCCGCCTGCGCGGCGGTGGTGCCAATCAGCGCGCCCGGGCTGTTTATGGCGAAATAGATTCCGGGCTCGATCACCGTCGCACCGATCATCGCCATGATGGCGACGAAGGATTCCGTAAGCATGGCGCCATAGCCGATGAAGCGGAGCTGGCTCTCATTCTCTACCATTTTCGGGGTCGTGCCCGAGGCGATTAGCGAATGGAAGCCGGATACCGAGCCACAGGCGATGGTGATGAACAGGAACGGGAATAGGCTGCCAGACCACACCGGGCCGGTGCCGTCGATGAACTTGGTGACCGCAGGCATCTTCAACTCTGGCTGGACCAAGATGATGCCGACCGCGAGCAGCGCCATTGTGCCGACCTTGAGGAAGGTCGACAGATAGTCCCGTGGCGCCAGCAGTAGCCACACCGGCAGCACCGAGGCGACGAACCCGTACCCGATGATGATCAGCGCCAGCGTCTCGCCGCGCAAATCAAACCATGTTGCGATCGCCGGGTTTTCCGCCACGGTCCGGCCGTAGATTAGCGACGCAAGCAGCAACACGACGCCGATCACCGACATTTCCGCGATGCGGCCGATCCGGATGAAGCGGGCATAGACGCCCATCAGCATTGCAATTGGAATGGTGCAGAACACCGTGAAGGTGCCCCACGGACTGCCGACCAGCGCCTTGACCACAACCAGCGCCAGCACGGCGAGCAGGATGATCATGATCAGCAGCACGCCAATGAGCGCAATGCCGCCGGCAACCGGCCCCATTTCAGAGCGCACCATGTCGCCGAGCGAGCGGCCGTCACGCCGCGTGGAGAGAAAGAGCACAGTCAGATCCTGCACCGCGCCGGCGAAGACCACGCCAGCGAGAATCCAAAGCGTGCCAGGCAGGTAGCCCATCTGGGCGGCGAGCACCGGACCGACCAGGGGACCGGCGCCAGCAATTGCCGCGAAGTGGTGACCGAACAGCACGTAGCGGTTGGTCGGCACGTAGTCGAGGCCGTCATTGTGTTGGTAGGCCGGGGTCTGCCGCGTAGGGTCGACGCCCAGTACCTTTTCGGCAATGAACAGCGCGTAAAAGCGGTAGGCAATGCAGTAGATGCACACCGCGGCGACGACGAGCCATGCCGCGTTGACGTTCTCGCCTCTGCTGAGTGCGACGATCCCGAAAGAAAGCGCACCGAGCGCGATCACTGCGGCCCAGAGGAGCTTTGACTGAAGTCCATTTCCCTTGATGGCGAGCGAACTCATGTCTCCCTCCAATCACTGGTTCCTCAGTGTCGCCTCGATCCAATTTCTAATGTTTAGATTGGTTCACCAATTTCCCGCCAAAAGAACCCGCATTGATGCTGATCAAACTGTAAGAAATATAAAACATAAACGGAGCATGGCAACGTCGAGTGCAGCGCAGCAAGCAGCCCGATCAGGCCAACACGCTACGATTGAGCGTGGCGGTAAGGGTCAGCACAGTTGGCGCTTTTCCTGATTAATCGTGAACAACAAAACCAAAAACCGACCAGTGTGCCCATGTCCGAGATGGGTCATTCGCGTCGGTTTCACGATGTCCGTGTCACTTCCGCTTTTCCCCCGATAACGGCTGTAA
>DATHFB010000368.1:0-7801 GCA_035318305.1 Steroidobacteraceae bacterium
CTGCGCTACGAAAACATCCCGGCGCAACTGCATCAGCTCGCGCGCTTGAGCGAAGTGGAAGAGTTGCTGACAGTCAGCTAAGGAAGTTTCCGGGGCTTCAGTTCGGTTTGTCGGGAGGCGTGGCCGGCGGTGGGGCCGGTGGCGGAGCGGTGTCCGCATCATCAGCGCCCGGATCCACCAGAACTTCGTCCGTCGCTTTTCCGTCGGACACGAGGTAGGCGCGGCGCTGCAAGTAAGCGTCGCGCACGAAGGCATACGGGTCGAAGACCTTCTGCAACGTTTCATCCAGCGACAGCAAGTTCGCGCGCTGGTCCAATGCACTGACGCCGTAAAGGCCATACGAGACCCAGTTGTTGTCGATGTAGTGCGTGGGACCGGTGAATATATCCACGACTCGTCCTGACCCATCGCGCGCGTCTGATGGTCCCAAGATTGGAATTTCTACGAACGGTCCGGGCGGAACGCCCCAATGCCCCAAGGTTTGGCCAAAATCCTCATCATTTTTGTCCAAGCCCATCTGCGAAGCGGGGTCCAAGAGACCGCCGACTCCGACGGTTGTATTGACCACGAAGCGTGCGAGATCATTGCCTGCCGCGCCAAATTTGCCCTGCAAAGCATCGTTGATCATCACGGTCGTGGTGTGCAGATTCGCGAAAAAATTGCTGACGCCGGTGCGCGCGGGCGCAGGGACCGCCCGCACATAGGTGCGCGCCACGGGCTTGACGACGGCGCGATCGACTGTGTCATTGATCCTGTATACGCCGCGATTCCATGATTCCCAGGGGTCTTGCGGAGGCGGGCTATGGTTGGCGGGGAGCGTAACGCAGCCGCTCAGGGCCGCGGCCAAAGCCAAACCGAGCACCACACGTGCGTGCTTTATTCTCCGCATACTGAATCTCTCCCGACCCTGGTGGACATCGGCTAACGATACCACGACATGGAGAATCAGCGGGATACTCCGAGCAGTTCAGTAGCGACTATTGCCGCCGTTGCGGCTGTCGCCCGCGACCGTGTCTTTGTTCTTGTCCTTCTTGGGCATGGCGGCTCGAATTTCTTCGAGACGCGCGCTATAGCGAGCTCGCTGCACAGCGTCCAATCCCGGCAGGCTCAACGCCATCTGCAGTTGATTGGATGCCATATTGAGATTGCCCGTCATCAGGTAAAACTCTGCCATATAGCTGTATGAGTCCGCAAAGTCGCCGGCCGTGTTCGCCGCTTTTGCGATGAGTCGAGTCTGGTCCGGCGTGGGCTCGACGCTATTGAATAAATCCAACAGCACCAGGTGCGCGCGCTTGTTGTCGCCGGAGTGCATCAGCGTTTCCGCGAGCCGGATTGTGATGGGCACGTTGCGCGGAAATAAAATCATGGCTCTCTCGAGCACCGCTGTCGATTCTTTCAGCTGATTGTTGGCCAGGTACGCCTGGCCGAGCGCGCCGTAAAACTGAGTCACCTTGGGGTAATCGTGCACCAGTTCCAGCAGATCGGGAATCGCGGCCGCGGGATTCCGCGTTGCAATCTCAGCGACATCCTTGCCATAGCGCTCTTCGACACTCTTTCCGCCGCCATTCTTGAGGAGGTTTGCGTAGTACTGGCGCGCTACTTGCGGATCGTCGGCGACGGACCGCAAGCGTTCCTTGATAAGCCTGTAACTCAACGAATCTTCGTGACGGACTCGACCGATCTGGTCCGCGCGGTCGCGCGCTTCCGCCACGCGATCTGAAAATATCGGGTGATCGATCAGGAACTGCACGGCATTGACGCGGCTCGGCTCTGGGCCGGTGCGGCCCATCCAATCGAAAAAGCTGGCCATGCCCAAAGGATCGTAGCCGGCATCCGCCATGGTGCTGATGCCGATGCGGTCGGCTTCGAATTCGCTGCTGCGGGTGTAATTGATCTGATGCTGAATCATGGCGCTCTGGCCCGCCAAAATGGCGCCCTCGATCGCGTCGGGAGAGCCGCGGCCCGCCGTTGCGCCCAACAGCACGGCCGCCAACATCGCGGCCGAGGCCAAGAGTCCGGCATGCCCTTGGTCGACGATCTGGCGCACCAGGTGGCGCTGAGTGACGTGCGCGGTTTCATGCGCCAGTACGCCGGCCAGCTCGTTCTCGTTGCGCGTCGCCAGGATCAAGCCGCTTTGAATGGCCACGAAGCCGCCGGGTACCGCGAAAGCGTTGACCACCGGATCACGCAATACAAAGTAGTAGAACTGGTGCTGACCTTCCTCCGCATGACTGGAGAGGCTGTGACCAATCTCCTGGGCGTACTGGCTGACCTCGGGATCGGTGAGGATCAGGCCGGTGTTGCGAATCTCGTTAACGTAGGACAGGCCCGCGTGGTACTCATCCTCAATGGAAATCGCAGCATTTGCCGGGCTGCCCAATTCGGGAAGATCCTGATTGGTGCCTTTGACGCCTTGAGCGTAACCCACACCAACGCTGGCCGTGACTGCCGCGGCGGCAAGGAATGCTGATATGGATTTCAGAGCTGACATGCGGTGTTAAGCCTTTGAGTGCCCCCGGTATCCAAAGTTCGCTCAAAACAGAAGCAAATCAAAGAACTTCGGATGCATAGTCGGCCAGGCGCGAGCGCTCGCCGCGAACCAGCGTGATATGTCCCGAAAACGCCCATCCGTGAAATCGGTTTACCACATAGGTGAGGCCGGTCGTGGTCTCCGTCAAGTAGGGGGTGTCGATTTGCGCGATGTTGCCCAAGCACACCATTTTGGTGCCCGGCCCCGCACGGGTGACCAGCGCCTTCATCTGTTTGGGCGTGAGATTCTGCGCCTCATCGATAATGATGAAGCGGTTCAGAAAGGTACGACCCCGCATGAAATTCAATGAGCGAATCTTGATGCGGTGCCGTAGAAGATCGTTGGTCGCGCCGCGCCCCCAAGTGCCCCCGGCCTGGCTCTGGGTCAGCACCTCGAGATTGTCCATCAGGGCGCCCATCCAGGGTTCCATTTTCTCCTCTTCGGTGCCCGGCAAAAAGCCGATATCTTCTCCCAAGGGGATGGTGACGCGAGTCATGATGATTTCGCCGAAGCGATTGTGATCCAGCGTCTGCGCCAGGCCCGCCGCCAGGGTCAGAAGCGTCTTGCCGGTGCCGGCGGGCCCCAACACCGTCACGAAGTCGATTTCCGGATCCATCAGCAAATTCAGCGCAAGATTCTGTTCGCGATTGCGTGCCGTCACGCCCCACACATTGTTGCGCTCGGTGCGGTAGTCGGTGGTGAGTTCCAAGATCGCGGATTCGCCTTCGAGCTTGCGCACGATGGCCTCGACGCCGTTCGCGCCCGGGTCATAAATAAATTGATTGGTCTTCCATTCGCGCACCAGAGGCCCGCGCACCCGGTAGTAAGTGCGGCTCTGCTGCTGCCACGACTCCATGCCTTTGCCGTGTTTTTCCCAGAAATTCTGCGGCAGCTGCTGCACGCCGCTGACCAGCAAATCGGCATCTTCGATGGTCTTGTCGCTCGAATAATCCTCCGCATGCACGCCGAGGATCGCCGCTTTGATCCGCAGGTTGATGTCTTTTGAGACCAGCGTGACGCGCGCATTGCGAAACTTCTGCTGCAGCGCCAGCGTGTTGGCCAGGATCGCATTGTCGGCGCCATGCCCAGGCAGGCTGTCCGGCAGTACCGATTCGAGCAACTGAGTCTGGAAGAACAGCCTGCCGCCGGGCGGACGCTTGCCGTGGTTGATGGGCACGGCCGTGGGCAAGGCGAGACCGCGGTCGATTTGCTTCTTGGTCGCGCCCTGCATCAACTCATCCAGAAAGCGGCTGACTTGGCGCACGTTGCGCGCCGGTTCCGAGAGGCCTTTCTTGCCGGCGTCGAGTTCTTCGAGCACCGTCATCGGGATGTAGATGTCGTGCTCTTCGAAGCGAAAGATCGCCGTGGGATCGTGCATCAGCACATTCGTATCGAGCACGAAAACGCGGCGCTCGGCCTTGCCTTGACGGCTCTTCAGTACCGCAGCCCCCAAGGGCCGCACGTTGCCGGTCACAGCGCCTTCACCGCCGCCAACACAGCCTCGGCATGATCCTTCACCTTCACTTTGCGCCACTCGTGCCGCAGCACGCATTTGGCGTCGATGAGAAACGTGCTGCGCTCGACTCCCATGTATTTCCTGCCGTACATGCTTTTTTCCTTGAAAACGCCGTACAAATTGCACACTTTCTGATCCGGATCGCTCAGCAGGTCGAACGCAAACGACATCTTTTTCTTGAATTTCTCGTGCGACGCCACGCTATCGGGCGAGATCCCGAATATCTGCGCCTTGGCCTTTTTGAACTGAGGGTGCAGCGCGGAAAAATCCAAGCCTTCCTGGGTGCAGCCCGACGTGTTGTCGCGCGGATAGAAATAAATCACGACTGCAGCGCCTTCCCCGTCCTCGAGCGACCACGTTCCGTTGGTGCCTTCAAGGGTGAAGGGCGGCGCCTTCTTGCCGATTTCGATCTTGCTCATGGGCGACTAGCTCTTCACGGGTTCGAAAATGGCGTCCAGGTTCAGGTGATCGCAGAAATCCATGAACTCCTCGCGCAATACGCCGATGTGCAGACGGCTCGGGACATTCACGATCATCTGCACGGAGAACATCGGAGCGCCGGTGTGCGCGGCCGCGTAGGAACGCGTCGACAGCTCGGCGATGTCGACGCCGCGCTGCGCGAAGAATCCCGACAGCCCCGCGACGATGCCGGTCTGGTCGAGGCAAACCACGTCGATGGAATAGGGCAGCATGTCATTGCGCGCAGATCTCTCTTCTGTGCGCCGCAGCTGGATGTTCATGCCCGTACCATCGGCAAGCTTCTTGAATTCGCCTTCGAGTTTGGCGAGGGTATGCCAGTTGCCGTTGACCAGAAGCAGCATGGCAAACTCATTGCCGAGCGAGGTCATGCGGCTTTCGCTGATGCTGCCCCCGCAATCGGCGATGGCCTTGGATAGTTCATGGACCATGCCGACACGGTCCCCGCCGACGGCGGAAATGACGATATGTTGTTTCATCGGCGCAAATTCTACCGGATGGGCGCTTGCCAGGGTGTATCTCCGGCACTTAAGGTAGCGATATTTCCCGCGGAGTCCTTCGATGTTTTCCGGAAGCATGGTTGCAATCGTCACTCCAATGACCGCCGACGGGGCTTTGGACTGGTCCGCGTGGGATAGGTTGCTGGATTTTCACGTGCAAGAGGGCAGCGACGGAATTGTGGTTGCCGGCACCACCGGCGAATCGCCGGTGCTTTCCGCAGGCGAGATCGAAGAACTGACGCGCCGGGCCGTCGCTCGCTGTCGCGATAAGCTCAAAGTCATCGTCGGCGCGGGTTTTCACTCAACGGATGCGACAGTGGCGCGGACACGTAGTTTGTCCCGCCTCGGCGTCGATGGCGTGATGCTGGTGACGCCGTACTACAACAAACCTCCGCAGGAAGGTCTTTACAGGCACTTTATGGCCGCAGCGGACGCGTCCGCGGTGCCTATTATTCTGTATAATGTGCCGGGCCGAACGGCGGTGGATCTCTTGCCGAGCACCGTCGCGCGCCTAGCGCGGCATCCTCGTATTGTGGCGATCAAAGAGGCAACGGCATCGTTGAGCCGGGCGAGCGAGATATTGAGTGCTTGTCCCCCGGAGTTCGTACTGCTGTCAGGGGACGATGCCACCGGCATCGATTTGATGAGCGTCGGCGCGCGCGGCGTCATTTCCGTTTCGGCGAACGTCGCGCCGCGCAGGATGCACGAGGCCTGTTCGGCGGCGCTGTCGGGCGATTTAACGGGAGCGCGGGCGATCGACGCGAATTTGCAGCCTTTACATAAGGATCTGTTTGTCGAAGCGAATCCGATACCCGTCAAATGGGCGGTAGCGAGGATGGGGCTCATCGGGAACGCAATCCGCCTTCCGTTGGTCGAACTCGCGACGGCGCACCACGAGACCGTGCTGCGTGCGATGCGGGCTGCCGGAGTTACCCTTGAGGACCAAGCTGCATGAGCCTTGATCGAGTTTTAACGTTGATTGCCGCGAGCGCTCTGATGAGCGGCTGCCACCTGTTCAGCAAGCTGAACCCGGACTGTCACAGTAAGCAGGAGTACCAGCACGCTTTGTCGGCCCAGCCGCTGAAGGTGCCTCCGGGATTGGAATCGCCGAATACAGCCGGCGCATTGGTCATCCCCCCGGTCTCCGACGTACCGCCGCCGCCAGGGCCCAAGGACACGTGTTACGACGTTCCGCCGCGCTACAAGCCGGCACCGTCCAACAAGGCGGCCAGCGGCTAGATAAGGCGGCCGGTAGCTAGATTTGATCACGTGGGTCCGCTCCGGTACCCTTGCGCCGCGAGGAGAGGTGGCCGAGCGGTCGAAGGCGCACGCCTGGAAAGTGTGTAACACCTAACCGTGTTCGTGGGTTCGAATCCCACCCTCTCCGCCACGTATCAGTTTATGGTGGCTCGCGTTTGCATCTTCGCGACGACTGGTCACGAACCCCGTCAGGCCCGGAAGGGAGCAGCGGTAGAGGCTTTAAGTCGGGCGCCGAAGTCCTGCTGGCGCGGGCCGCCTCCTTAAGTAAGGCTCGCCTGAAAGGCGTGCGACAATATACGTTATGAGCTACGTCGTATTAGCGCGTAAATGGCGCCCCAAACGATTTGCCGAAATGGTCGGGCAGGAGCATGTGCTGCGCGCGCTCAGCAATGCACTCGACAGCGGCAAAGTGCACCACGCATTCCTGTTCACCGGAACCCGCGGAGTCGGTAAGACGACGGTCGCGCGCATCCTGGCGAAATCATTGAATTGCGAGACGGCGGGCGTCAGTTCCAACCCGTGCGGTGTGTGCGCCGCGTGCCGCGAGATTGACGAAGGCCGTTTTGTCGATCTCATCGAAGTCGACGCCGCCTCGCGCACCAAGGTCGATGATACCCGGGATATGCTCGACAACGTGCAATACGCGCCGACCCGCGGTCGATACAAGGTGTACCTCATCGACGAAGTTCACATGCTGTCGACCCATTCCTTCAACGCATTGCTGAAAACGCTGGAAGAGCCGCCGCCGCATGTCAAATTTTTGCTCGCCACCACGGACCCGCAGAAATTGCCCGTGACCGTGCTGTCGCGTTGCCTGCAGTTCAGCCTCAAAAGGCTGTCGGCCGCCATGATCGGCGAACGCTTGAAATTCATCGCAGCCGCGGAGAATTTGGTGTTCGAGCCGGCGGCGATTGCGCTGCTGGCGCGCGCAGCGGACGGCAGCATGCGTGATGCCTTGAGCCTGCTGGACCAGCTCATTGCGTTCGGCGGCGGCACGGTAAACGAAGCCAATGCGCGCTCGATGCTCGGCACCATCGATCGCGGCCATGTGGGCCGGCTCATCGAAGCGGTATCCCGTGGCGACGGCGCGGCGCTGCTCGCCGAAGTGCGTGAACTCGATCGCGATGCGCCGGACTATGATCGCGCGCTGGTGGAACTGGCGGCATTGCTGCAGCGCATAGCCATCGTGCAAATCGTGCCCGAAGCCGCGCAGATGGACGAGGAATTCGATTCCGCACTTTTGGGCAAGCTCGCCGTGGCGATATCCCCCGAAGATGCGCAGCTTTACTATCAGATTGCTCTCGGCGGCCGCCGCGATTTGAACATGGCGCCGGAGCCGCGCATCGGTTTCGAAATGACATTGCTGCGAATGCTGGCATTTCGGCCGGAAATTGCCGCTCAGCCTGTCAGAGCGGGGCGGCCTACCACGGTCGCCGCCCTTGATTCGCCGTCGGCGGGCGCATCGGCGGCCGGCCCTTCGGCAGCCGGCTCTTCGGTGCCGGGTGCATCCGCGCTGGA
>DATHFB010000369.1:0-2440 GCA_035318305.1 Steroidobacteraceae bacterium
AGGCCAGCGCTTGCTCTGAATGGAACGTGCCTTGCTTGCCGGTGAAGCCTTGGCAAATCACTTTTGTATTCTTGTTGACCAGAATGCTCACGTCTGGACTCCCGCCATGCGCACGGCTTTGACCGCGGCATCGGTCAGATCGCTGGCCGGCGTGATGGCAAGACCGCTCTTCGCGAGTAATTCGCGCGCCAGCGGCGCGTTCGTGCCTTCGAGCCGCACGATGACGGGAATGCTGACGCCCACCTCTTTGACGGCAGCGATGATTCCCTCGGCGATGATGTCGCAGCGGACGATGCCGCCGAATATATTGATGAGTATCGCGCTGACCCTGGCATTCGAGAGAATCAGTTTGAATGCCGCGGAAACCCGCTCCTTGGTCGCACCGCCCCCCACGTCCAGGAAGTTTGCCGGCTTGCCGCCATGCAGCTGAATCAAATCCATGGTCGCCATGGCGAGCCCGGCACCGTTGACCATGCAGGCAATATTGCCATCGAGCGACACATAGTTCAGGTCGTGTTCCGCCGCCTTGCGCTCCATCGGATCTTCTTGCGAGGCATCGCGCATACCGCCCAAGTCCTTCTGCCGAAACAGCGCGTTGTCTTCGATGTTGATCTTGGCGTCGAGTGCCAGAAGATCGCCGTCCGCGGTCACGATCAGCGGATTGACCTCGACCAAGCCGGCGTCGCGCTCCAAGTACAGCTTGTAGAGTGCATGCGCGATTTTTCCGAACTGAGCGATTTGCGCATCCTTGAATCCCAAGCCGAACGCCAATTGCCGGCATTGAAAGTCCTGCAACCCGGCAGTGGGATTCACATTGACGCGGATGATTTTGTCAGGCGTGTGCTCGGCGACCTCTTCGATGTCCATGCCGCCCGCCGCCGAAGCCACAAAGGCAAGGCGTCCCGCGTCGCGATTCAGCACCAGACTGAGGTAAATCTCTCGCGCGATCTTCGAACCCACTTCCACATACACCTGATGCACCGGCAACCCTTCAGGGCCGGTTTGATGGGTCACCAGTGTTGTGCCCAGCATCGCCTTGGCGGCGGCTCGTACCGCCTCGAGATCCTTGACTACCTTGACGCCGCCGGCCTTACCCCGGCCGCCCGCATGCACCTGCGCCTTGACCACCCATAACGATCCCCCCAAGCCCTTGGCGGCGGCCACCGCCCCGTCCGGCGAGTCGGCCACCTGGCCGTTAGGGATAGGGATGGCGTACTGGGAGAACAACTCCTTCGACTGATACTCGTGCAAATTCATGAATTGTCCTGCAGTGCCGATTGGGTCACGTAAGGCGCGCTATTCTGAATTAAGCTTGAGTACAGCGCAAAGAGAGCAACCAATCACTTGAATCGGCAACTTGACTCCGCCGACCGCGATCCCGCCTTGAGTTGGCGCGTGCTCGCCGTCCTCAATTTGTATCGGGTACTGGTCCCGCTGGTGCTGCTCGGACTCTATTCTCTCGGAGGCGCGCGCGGCTTTGCCGTGTACTCCGCGCAAGTGTTCTTTGGCGCCACCATATTTTATCTGTGTTTCGGCTTAGCCAGCGTTCTGCTGGTGCGCCGCAAGCTGGCAAGTGCGTACATCCAAACCATTCTGCAGGCAGCCGTCGACATGTTGGCTCTGATATTGCTGCTGCATGCCTGTGGCGGTGTCGCCAGCGGCCTCGGAGTTCTGTTCCTGGTGCCCGTCGGGGCGCTGGCATTTCTGTTGCCGACGCGCAGCGCCCTATTCCTGGCGGCGGTTGCCGCCATCGCCATTCTTGTCGACACCATTTTGCAACAGCTCGGCGGCATTACTGATATCAACTCCTATGCCACTGCGGGTCTGCTCGGCGCGGTGTTGTTCTCCACTGCCGCCGCCGCATCTTTTGCCGCCGTCCGAATGCGCGAAAGCGAGGCCCTGGTTCGCCAGAAAGATGTGGATCTCGCCAATCTTGCCGAGCTGTCTCAGTACATCGTGCAGCATTTGCGCGAAAGCCTTCTGGTCGTGGACGCGGCGGACAAGATTCGGCTCATCAACGAATCGGCGGCGGAAATTCTTGGCGACAACAATGCGGTCCCGGGCGCGCTGGTGGGCGAAGTGTCGCCGCGTCTGTTGTACTCCTTGTCAACTTGGCGCCAGCGCGGGCAAGGCGACAACTCTCCGTCGAGCTTCGTGGCAGCTGACGGCGCGAGAGTGATTCAACCACATTTTGCACCGTTGGGCGCGGAGCCCGGCCCGACGTTGATTTTTCTCGAAGACACCAGTCTCATGGCGGAGCGCGTGCAGCAAGGCAAGCTTGCCGCGCTCGGCAGGCTGTCCGCCAGCATCGCACACGAAATTCGCAATCCCGTCGGTGCTATGAGCCACGCAGGCCAGTTGCTGGCTGAAAGCGGTAACATCGGAGCGGATGAGCGCAGGCTAACGGACATCATCCAAAGCAACTCCGAACGCGTCAGCA
>DATHFB010000370.1:0-12388 GCA_035318305.1 Steroidobacteraceae bacterium
CGGCCGAATGCTTCCGTTCTTCATGGCTAGCGTTTATGCGTGGCGGGGCGACGCAGACTTGGCCTTTGAATGGCTGGAGCGGGCCTATCGGCAGCGCGATCCGCCAATAGTTCTGCTTCAGGCTGACTACGCGTGGTCACAGCTGCGCAGCGATCCGCGCTACAAGGCGCTGCTGCGCAAGATGCATTTTCCGGACTGACCACCACCGGCCGATTTGCGGCAGGCAATTTATGACTTTGGATGGCCGCAGTTGGCCGTGTGCCGTCTATCTCCCCGCGTCTGCGCACCGAGATTATTCCTTGCCCTGACCTCCGTCGTCGTCTCTGGTGTGCAACTTGAACACTTCGAGCGCCCGCTCAATGATGATCCGATCCGCCACGTCCTTGTCACGCATGGTTTTCTTAGTGAGAAGCAAGCCTTCGAGAGTGATCGTTTTTACCGGGATGCCATCGAGTTCGATCGTCTCGGCATATTGGCTTAGCGTTTCGTAAGTCTGCCCGTTTGCGTTGAGCATGAGATCCACCACGAAGGCATCTGCAACGCGGATGTTCTCGCCTTCCTCGAACCACCTTGGCTCGATATCTTTTGCAGCCCTATCCGGCAGGACCATCAAAGCTTCCTTGACGCGCTGTCCCGCTTGCGATGTTGCCGGGACAACTACATCGATATCAGTGGTCGCACGTTGATAGCCATGAGCGGCAAGCGCGTAGCCGCCGATCAATAGGTAATCAGCACCGTGCTCATGGAGCGATCGCAACAGCAGTTTGAGATCTTCAAGAGTCGCCGGACGGCTGAACTCATCCATTTTTCAATCGCGTGGCAGCGAGGCGTGCCATGCCCCGTACCAGACAATCCTCGGCGTGCCGATTGGCAGCATCGTGCGAACGGAAGCGATAGATCCCCTTCGGCACGAACGTGGTCTGCGACAGCCGTGAAATCGCCTCATTGAAGCGGGCACCTTCAGCGAGCAAGACTCCACTGGCGTTCACCGCCAGGGTGCGCTCACGTTTTGATCCCACTTGTCTCATCGCCGCGACTCCCGATGCCATCCTATGGCAAATGATAAGGCCCGCCGGAGAAATTTGCTCAACCGTTGCTGATCCAGGCCGTCGATTTCTTGTGGAAACTCAAACTATGCCTCGGCAAAACGCCGCGATTACAGCAGGCTCAGCAGCTTAATGGTGCCCTCCCCCGGACACCACGCCTTCTGCCATGGCGTCCGTAAAATTTGGGTGGTCTCATGGCGCAAGTTCGCGATCGCGCCGCCCGCGGCGATTCGGCAGGTCCAGGCTCAAGGGGCTGTAGCTGCTCGCCTTCCAGACGCGCAGGTTGGCGAACAACGCAGGTAAACGGGTCCGCCCCCACAGCAGCACGAGATCAAAGAAGCGCGCATCGCGGGCGCACAAGAGCATGCACACGCCATGAATGGGCGCGCATAGAAGCAGCGTGAGCAGATTTTTGGTCAGGAGAAACGTCTCCAGGGTAAAAACCATGTTGAACAACAGGGCCGAATACGTGACGCCCCACCGCATCGGCGGCCGCGTCGCGCCGACAAACAAGGGGTCGGCCGTCAAACCCGAATTAAGATCGCTCACGCTGCTCCCCTACACGCCAAACATGCCGCGAACCCATGTCACGATTTGAGGCGCGCCAAAGCCGATCGCTATTCCCAAAATCGCGCCAAGACACCAGGCCCACGACATTCGGTTTGCCATAGCCATTCCGCCGAGCACCATGACGAGAATTATGGCGACCGGGGTCAGCCACGCGAGAATGTTGGTCTGCAACGAACTCGCGCCCGTCAGGAACGGCGAGGCCTGCGCCATCGCCATGTCAGGGGCGCACATCATCAGCATGAGGAGGGAAGCTGCAGCGAACAGGGAACGGTGCATGGCGGAATTCCTTTTCCGGTTGAAGCAAGGACTCGATGAGCTAAATCAGATTTCCGACTCAAGGGCCTCGATCTCACTCCCGGCGCGCTGCGCCGCCAGCTGCTCGCGCTTCATCTTTCCAGGGGCGCCGAATCTGAAATTTTGCACGACGAAGGAATGGTCATACTGCTTCTCCCCTTCCTTGGTCCAGTTGTTGGCGCGCACCTGAGCTTGAATGATCAACTGATCGCCGATGCGCGCGTTTCTTGCGATTGCTTCGCCAAGGTTATCGAATGCGACGAACCAGAGGCCGGTAACCGCCTCTCGCGCATTGCCGCCTTCATCCTTGCCGGCGTAGTCGTTGCCGAGCAGATAAAACTTCGCGTAAGTAGTATCGCCTTTGGCGAGAAGCTCCGGGTCCTTTGCAAGATTGCCGATGGCGGTGAGGGTGAAACTGTTCATATCTACTCCTGAAAGTGGTTGTGTTGCGAGACGACGCTGTCCGTCGCCGGAGTAGTCTGCGGGGCGCGGCCGCGAAGTGAAATTCGATTAAATACCGCCTTTGCAAAGATACGGGAAACGGACTTTCTAGCTGATTGCGTACATGTTGCCGTCGGTACTGCCGAAGTAAATCACGTCTTGCTCGACAACGGGCGAGGAAAGGACGGCGCCGACGCTCAGCATTTTCAACACGCCGCTGACCATGTCGTCATAAAAGAAGTCGCCGTACACGTCGCCGTAGTCGGGATCGCCGTTCTTCTTGGTGTAGGCGGCCGCGTTGCGGTTCGCGCCGTCGGTGCTGAAGGTCCACGCCGTTGCATGCTTGCTAAGATCGATGGCGATCAAAGTTCCGGCGTGCGAACCGATGTAAAGCGTGCGGCCCGCGATGGCCGGCGAGGAAAACATGGGCCAGTGATGAAAGCTCAGAGAATACTTCGACGTTCCGGTCTTCGCATCGACCGCGTGGAATAGACCCGAATCCGACGTGGCGAAGTACAGTGTCCCGTCCGCGACGATGGGTGTCGAGATGACCCACGAGCCCTTATTTGAGAAGACCCATTTTTTTGCCCCGGTGGCCGCATCGAGAGCGTACAAGTTCGAGTCGCGGCAACCGAAGTACACAATACCGTCCGTGACCACCGCCGAGGATTGGATGCCGACCTGATTGGAGGTGACATGATCTTCGCCTGTCTTGAAACGCCACCGCTCCTGCCCCGACTTGGCATTCAATGCGTAGAAGTAGCTGTCCCAGCTGCCGATGTAAACCGTGTCATCGGCAACCGCAGGCGACGCGTGCACCACATTTCCGGTTCGAAACTTCCAGCGCAGAGCGCCGGAAGCGGCATCGATGGCGTAGACATTGCCATCGCCGCTGCCGACATAGACCGTGTCCTCAACGACCGTCGGTGAAGACAGGTAAAAGTCGAATGGATCGGGCATGGACTCCGCGGCAGGCTCTGCTCCATGAAGGTGCTTCGCGGTGAATCGATGCTCCCCTTCGGTCGCGAACTTCCAGCTCTGCGCGCCGTTCTTGGCATCGACCGCGTAAATGTTCCCATCATAGCTGCCAAAGTAAACCCGGCCCCGAGACACTGCCGGCGACGACGTTATGCGGCCATTGGTCTTGAACTTCCAGCGCTGCGTGCCGTCCGCGAGATTCACCGCATATAAATAGTGATCGTTGCTGCCGAAATACGCGGTGCCATCGAGCACCGCAGGGGTTGAAATGACGGCTGCACCCGTTTTGAATTTCCACTTGATACCGTGCAACAGCGGCGCGCCGATCTGCCGGTAGATACCGCTGTGCTGCGCATCGCCGCGGAAAGATGCAATGGCCTGCGCAAAGGCAGGGGCCGACACGCAGACGCATATGAGACCTGCGAAATACTTCATGAGGATCCCCATTCAATCAGCTGATCTTACGGTGCATCGCACGACTGCCGCAACGTGAGCGGGGACATAACCGTGCTTTCCAGGGACAGAATCGAGCAGGCATCACGCTCGAACATAGACCCAGGACTGCGCACCGGATTTTAAAATCACTGCAATGCGGGTGTAGTCCGAGACCTCGTATCGATCGGCGGCGGCGAGTTCTTCAGCCGTGATTTCAAAAGCGGTTCCGTGCACCTCGTCGGCTGGCTTCAGGCTGCGCTCAGCAATCAGATGATGCGTTTTGCCGCTCAACGCCACCACCGCAGGATCGGTAATCAAAATGGGCGACAGCGTGTATCCAGGCAGAGAATCTGAGCGACCGGTCAGGTATCGCCCGAAATTCGCCATTTGCACCGCCTTTTCTTGCAGCGTGCCGTAAGAAAAGAGCAGCATGGTGTCAATTCTTACAAGTGATGCCATTGACTTGTGCCTCATAGGTGCTGATGATTGCCAGGTCAGTTGCGCATCATCGGCTACAGCTTAGTTGATGGAAGGACTCCGATGCACGAGCCGCGTAAAATCACCATTCGTCGCCGCGACCTGCTTCTTGCGGTGACGGCTTCGGGTGCAGCGGCCGCTCTGGGCGCCGCATCAATTCCGCCGGCCGATGCCGTTCGGCGGCGCGACAAGCGCAAGCCGCAATACCGGGCCGACTCGCCCGAAGTTCAGACCTTTTACCGCGTCAATCGTTATCCGGCGAAGTGAACATCCATGCTCGTTAAGAGAACGGAACGGCGGCAACGGCTCGGGGCGGGCGCCCCGGTCATTGCAGGGGAACTTCAAAGCAATCTTGATCGCCGATCCTTCCTGCGCCGTTCGGGCCTTGTCGCCGGTGGCCTCGCCGGGTTAGGCGCCTTATCACTCGACAGCGTGCGCGAGGCCGCGGCCGGCGCGCCCCCGCCGCAAGGCGCCGCGGTTTCTCGCCGAAAGAATGTCTGCACTCACTGCTCGGTGGGTTGCTCGGTGATCGCGGAAGTCGCCAATGACGTCTGGATCGGCCAGGAACCCGATTTTGCCAGTCCGATCAACCGCGGCTCGCATTGCTGCAAGGGTGCGGCGGTGCGTGACGATGTCGTGGGCGAGCGGCGGCTACGCTACCCGGTGAAACTAGTCGACGGTCAATGGCAGCGAATTTCATGGGATGTGGCGATCGGGGAGATCGGCGACAAACTGCTCGAGATCCGGGCGAAGTCGGGGCCGGAATCAGTCTATTGGCTGGGGTCCGCCAAGTTCACCAATGAGGCTGCTTACCTCAATCGCAAGTTTGCCGCCTTCTGGGGAACCAACAATTCGGATCATCAGGCGCGCATCTGCCATTCCACCACCGTCACCGGGGTTGCCAATACCTGGGGCTATGGTGCGATGACCAATAGCTACAATGATATTCGCAATGCCAAGACCATCATGGTCATGGGCGGCAACCCGGCCGAGGCGCATCCGGTTTCGCTGCAACACATTCTCGAGGGCAAAGAACTCAACCGCGCCAACATGATCGTCATCGATCCGCGCATGACGCGCACCGCGGCGCATGCGACCGAATATGTGCGCGTGCGCCCCGGCACGCATATTGCAACGATCTACGGCATGCTCTGGCATATCTTCAAGAACGGCTGGGAAGACAAGGAATTCATGCGTCAGCGCGTGTACGGGCTGGAAGACATCCTCCCGGAGGTCGAGAAGTGGACGCCGGACGAGGTCGAACGGGTCACCGGACTGCCGGAAGCGCAGGTCAAGCGTGTTGCCGAGACATTCGCGAAGCAGCGCCCCTCGACGTTGATCTGGGCCATGGGTCAGACGCAGTTCGCGACCGGAACAGCAAACGTCCGCGCCAGCTGCCTCTTGCTGCTGGCAACGGGCAACGTGGGCGGTTTTGGCAGCGGCGCGAATATTTTCCGCGGCCACACCAACGTTCAGGGCGCGACCGATCTGGGTCTCGATGTGACCAGTCTTCCTCTCTACTACGGTCTTTCCGAAGAAGCCTGGCGACACTGGTGCCGCGTCTGGGAGGTTGACTATGACTGGATGCAGTCGCGCTTCGTGAGCAAGACTCTCATGGAGACGCCCGGCATTCCCAGCACGCGCTGGTTCGATGCCACGCTGCTGCCCAAGGATCAGGTCAGCCAGCCGGATACCTTGAAGGCGATGTTCGTCATGGGCCATGGCGCCAACACGATCACCCGCATGCCCGAGTCGCTGCGAGGAATTGAGAAGCTGGATCTGCTGGTGGTTTGCGATCCGTACCCCACCTCCTGGGCAGTGCTCTCGGGCCGCAAAAATGGGACTTATCTGCTCCCCGCCTGTACCAGCTTCGAAATGGACGGATCGCGCACGGCGTCGAACCGATCCCTTCAATGGGGCGAGCAAATCGTCAAGCCGGTGTTCGAATCGAAGAACGACTACGACACCATGTACATGCTCGCCGGCAAGCTGGGGTTTGCGGAGCAGATGTTCAAGAACATCAAGGTCGAAAACGGCGCCGTGTCCGCAGAAGACATCCTGCGAGAGATCAATCGCGGCGGCTGGTCCACCGGCTATTGCGGTCAATCTCCGGAGCGCCTCAAAGCGCACATGAAAAACCAGGATAAATTCGATTTGGTCACCATGCGAGCGCCGAAGGACGATCCCGAGGTGGGCGGCGATTACTACGGTCTGCCGTGGCCCTGCTGGGGAACCCCGGCACTTCGGCATCCGGGCACGCCCATCCTCTACAACACCAATTTGTCGGTCGCGGACGGCGGCGGCACATTTCGAGCGCGCTTCGGCGTGGAGCGCATTGTCAAGCGCAAGGTCATGGAGAACGGTCAGGAGATCGAGAAAGAGATGCACGAAAGCCTGCTCGCCGATGGCTCCTATTCGGCGGGCTCCGAGATCAAGGACGGGTACCCTGAGTTCACGCTCGGTGTGCTCAAGAAACTCGGGTGGGACAAGGATCTCACAGCGCAGGAAATGGCAATCATTCTTCGCGTGAACGCGGCTAAACCGGACACAGTTTCTTGGTCGACCGATCTTTCCGGCGGCATTCAGCGCGTCGCCATCAAGCATGGCTGCAGTCCGTATGGCAACGCCAAGGCGCGGATGATTGCTTGGAATCTGCCGGACCCCATCCCGGTTCATCGCGAACCGATCTATACGCCGCGGCCCGACCTCGTCGCCAAGTATCCGACCCGGCCGGATGCGCGGCAGTTCCGTATGCCCAATTTGGGATTTTCGGTGCAGAAGGCCGCCGTCGACAAGGGCATTGCCAAGAATTTCCCGCTGATCTTGAGTTCCGGCCGCTTGGTCGAGTATGAGGGCGGCGGTGAGGAGACGCGATCGAACCGATGGCTGGCAGAGTTGAAGCAGGACATGTATGTCGAAATCAATCCCGCGGACGCGGCTGAGCGCGGCATCACCGATGGAGCTTGGGTGTGGGTAACCGGACCTGAGAGTCAATCGAAAGCGCGCATGAAGGCCTTGGTGACCGAGCGCGTCGGCAAGGGCGTGACGTGGATGCCCTTTCACTTTGCCGGCTGGTGGCAGGGCGTCGATCAACGCAGCAAGTATCCGAAAGGCGCCGATCCGTACGTACTCGGCGAGAGCGTAAACGGTCTTACGACCTACGGCTACGATCCGGCCACCGGCATGCAGGAGCCGAAGGCCACCCTCTGTCAGATCAGATCGGCGTAAGGAACCGCAACCCATGGCCAGGATGAAGTTTCTTTGCGACGCCGACCGCTGCATCGACTGCAACGCTTGCGTCACCGCGTGCAAGAACGAGAATGAAGTGCCCTGGGGCATCAACCGCCGTCGAGTCGTCACCATCAATGACGGCAAGCCCGGCGAGCGGTCGGTTTCGATGGCCTGCATGCATTGCACCGACGCGCCGTGCGCGGCGGTGTGCCCGGTGAGCTGCATCTTTCCCACCGAAGAAGGTGTCGTTCTTCATTCCAAGGATCTGTGCATCGGCTGCGGCTACTGCTTCTATGCATGCCCATTCGGCGCGCCGCAATACCCGCGCATCGGCAACTTCGGCTCCCGCGGCAAGATGGACAAGTGTACGTACTGCGCCGGTGGCGGCGGCAATGAAGAAACCGGCAGCATCGAAGAATTTAAAAAATACGGCGCCAACCGACTCGCGCAAGGCAAGCTGCCGCTGTGCGCCGAAATGTGCTCGACCAAGTCGCTGCTGGCGGGCGATGGCGAGATCATTGCCCAGATTTACAAGGAGCGAGTGCTGAAGCGGGGTTATGGGTCCGGCGCCTGGGGCTGGATGACGGCCTATCACGAGAGCATCTCCGTGTGATCACCGTTCTCGCGCGAATACGCCATGCCCTCGCCCCGCTCGTGTTCTTGACGATGCTCAGCGTTGTGCTGCAGGCGGATGCACAGCAAACCAACCCGAATGCGCCGGTGAGTCCGGACGCAAGCGCCGTCCAGGAGCAGACTCTCCTTCAGGAGGAGTCGCGCATCCAGGGACGCATCGACATCCCGGACAAAAGAGCGGGTGTGCTCATACAGCCCGCAGGCCGCGTGTGGGATCATTTTCATGAGGTCACACTGCGCTGGCTCGGCGCGATCGTCATCCTCGGAATGATCGCTCTGTTGGCGCTCGCTTATGTCGTGCTGGGGAAGATCCGGATTTCAGCCGGACGCTCGGGCAGGAAAGTCGTTCGCTTCAGTGGTTTCGAGCGCTTCTCACACTGGCTCACAGCAGTCTCGTTCGTCGTTCTCGGCCTGACGGGATTGAATATCACCTTCGGAAAGCTGTTGCTTCTGCCGATTGTCGGACCCGAAACGTTCAGCGCCTTCTCGCAAATGTCCAAGTACGCCCATAATTACGTGAGCTTCTCGTTCATCGTCGGCCTGGTCCTGATCGTCGCGCTGTGGATCAAGGACAATATCCCGAGACAAGTGGATATCGATTGGCTGAAACAGGGCGGCGGCTTCATCAAATCCAAACATGCACCCGCCGGGCGCTTCAATGCCGGCGAGAAAATGGTCTTTTGGATTGCCCTTGGCGCCGGCGCCGCGGTGATCGTGTCCGGATTGCTGCTGCTGTTTCCGTTCTACTTCGCGAACATTGCCGGGATGCAAATCGCGCAAGTGGTCCATGCCATCGTCGCCGTTCTATTCATCGCCGTGATTCTTGCTCATATTTACATCGGCACGGTCGGCATGGAGGGAGCGTTCGAGGCCATGGGTACGGGCGAAGTGGATATGAGCTGGGCCGAGGAACATCACGACCTGTGGCTGGCAGAAGCGCTTGCCAAGGAGCGTTCGGCGGAGCCGCCGCGACAGCCGACGCCGGCTCCCGCCAAATAAGCATCGAAGCCCGCTTTAGCTATCGTGCTTCTTCGGGAGCTCGCCCTCGCGCTCGCGCAAATAATCCGCGGTCGTGCGGACGGGCGGCGGCGCCCCATAGGGATCGAATTCCTTTTCCGTGACGAATGCGACGCGACAGTCCTCGCACATCTTGATGAGATCGAGACGCTCGGGCGAGTCCTTGAACATCCAATGCTTGTCCGCGAGCTTCGCGGCGACATGCTCGATCGTGCTTTTTACGCCGAACGGCTTGCGGCAGCGAATGCATCGGAACGGCTCTTCCTCCTTCAGCACCCGCGCGCCGTCTGATCCGTTTCGAAAGTCGAGCCGCGGCTTCAATGTCATGACTTGTTCCGGGCAGGTTGCCGCGCACAGCCCGCACTGCACGCAGGCCTCTTCGGCGAAACGCAGCATCGGCCGCTCTTTATCGTCGGTCAGCGCACCCGTTGGGCACACCGACACACACGAAAGGCACAGCGTGCAGCCGGCCGTATCGATCTCCACCGCGCCGAAGGGTGCACCGGCGGGCAGCGTGATCACATCCTTGGGTTCGGGCGCAGCGCGGCGCAGTTCACGCAAGGCGAACCGCAGCACGCCCAGCTTATCGCCTACCGCAAGGAAGCTCGCAGGACGCGGCGCGCTGGGCATCGTCGGAATGGCGCGCAGCGTCGCCGCGAGAATATCGGGATCGTCCGCTTCGATGGTCGCAATCCGCCCGGCTCCGAAGCCGAGCCCCGCCAGGATGGATTCGGCCAGCGCGATCGTATTGTTAAGTCCGACCGTATCGTGGCGCGGTTGCGCGCGCAGCAGCAATCGCACAGCGGATGCCCCGTAAGCAAAGAGAGCCGCGATCGCCTCGAGACCGATCTGCGTGACCTCGTTGACGGAAAACGGCAGTACGTGTGCGGGCAGACCGTCGCCGAAGCGCGCCAGCGCGTCGATGAGCGGCGTGCCGTGCGGTTCATCGTGCAGCAGCACCACGGCATGCGCTCCGCCCGCCTCGCGAAACGTCAGCAACAGTGCGCGCAGCCGACCCAGCAATGCGTCCGACGGCGGCAGCGCATAAGCTGCTGCTCCCGTAGGACAGGCGGCAGCGCATTGGCCGCAGCCGGCGCAAATATAAGGGTCAATCGAAACATGGTCGCCGGCAGGAACGATGGCGGACGTTGGGCACAGGTCGAGACAGCGTGTGCAGCCGACGATCTGTGAGCGCGAATGCGCGCACAGGTGCTCGGTGAATGTGATGTAACGCGGCTTGTCGAAGGTGCCGATGAGATCTCGCGCTTTCAAAACGGCGCTCAAGACCGCAATCGGATCGCCGGGATCGGCACGAACATACCCATCGCGCAGATCGGCGGCCGGGAACAACGCGGCGCCGCCGGATAGATCAAGAACGATGGCGCAGCGCGACACCGCGCCGTCACGCGAAGGCCCGAACGACAGTGCGCTGCGCGAAGATGGCGCCGCCTCCGCAAAATCATCGACCGTAATTTCGAAGGCGCCGAGATGTCCTTTGGCGGACCGGATCTTGCCTTTTGCGATCGGAAATTCGTTGATGCGCGGCGGAACGACAGTGGCCGGCGGTGTAATCAGCACGGTGACATCAAGATGCGCCCTCAACAAATTGCCGGCCTCGACGGCCTGCGCGTCGCAGCCATAGATGAGCAAGACGCCGTCGCTGTTCAGCGTGACGAAGGAGGTGGGAGGCAAAGGCTCGGCGGCCGCCGCGATCAGTGCCGCCATTTTCGGCCCGGCTGCCGCCGCGTCATGGGACCAGCCTGCAGTCTCGCGGATATTGACGAAACTGATGGGCGCCGTCCGTCCGATCTCGGCGGCGGCGGCTGCGAATACACCCGCCTCCTGGGTGCAGCCCACGGTCAAGGACGCGGGATCCCTCGCCAGGCCCTGAAATCGTTCGAGCTCCCGCCGGCAGAGCCGATTCGCCGTGGTCACGAGGGCACCGCTGCAGCTGCGACGCAACGCATCGGTGTCGAGCGGCATGCTGCCCTCGCAGGTGCAGAGCAAGATATTGCTGAGGCGCCCAGTCATTTTCTTACTGCTTCCGTAAGTGCCGAGGCTGCGTTTTTCGCAAGGAGCTACAATACACGAGCATAGCAAGCCCAATAGGGTGCTGCCATCAACCCGCCGGGAGGTCGTTGTGCCGATAGGGCCGCGCGCGTGAAGCTACTGAAGACCGTCCGGGCGGATCCCTCGGATACGTTTGTCTTTGATCAGGCGGCGGAGCCCGGTGAATGGGCCGTATCCGGTGCTTTCATGTTCGCGAATCTGGATCCGCCAACCCTGACCGGTAAAACTCGCGCCGCATTCCGCGGCGGTTTTTTGGGCGTCGGCTCGTTCGGTTGGTCGACCTTGGCACAGATTGTCGAGGCGAGCGCGGAGCAGCGCGCCGCAGCAGTTGAGCAATTGGCCGCACAGCTGCTCCAGCGCTGCGGTGCACCCGATCTCAAGAGCGCGCGGCTGGCATCGGAAGAGGAAATCGCCTTTGCCGCATCGCTCTGCGAGTATCCTCAGGGGATGCTGATCGCGGTGTCGCGCCGCTACGAAAACGAGGCGATCCGCGAGTCATTTCGGACGCTGCAGTCGAACGCCCTGTCCAAGCCGGCGCCTGTCTTCAGCTTCGTCGAGGTGGCGAACGAGGAGGAGGCACCGGTGGAACGGATCGACTTCGCGGCGTTCGTCCCAGGAGAGCGCGGTTGAGCGAAGCGCGCGACTTCTGGCTCTCCTGCGGCCATCATCTGCTGGATCGGGGTGCGGACGGCGGCTTGATCGTCACGAACGAATTCCTGAAGACCTACCTGGCGCGGCCGGAGATCGCGCCGCCGCCGGATGCTTGCCCCGTTGAACGGGCGCTGCACCTTGCACTGCTCAAAGATCCACGACAGCCGGTCGAACCGCGGCAAATCGCAGCGATCGCCGACGCAGATGCACGCGAGAACTGGGAATTGATGATCTCATGGAGAGATCATCTGGTCCGGCATGCCACGTTGGAGGCGGCGTATCTTAAGATCGTACGTCACGACCTGAAATTCCCGCGCATTTTTATCGATCAACTCGTGCAGGTCATCTTGCGCAATATCTTGGATGATTGCGACGACGTCTTCGTGCTGCGCGCCGCCGAGCTTCTATTCCGCACCCAGCGACTGACCTCCCACGAGGGGTCGTTGGTAGCCGCCGACGAGGAAGCCATTCCGGGCTCGAGCGCCAGGCCCCTCTCGCCATTGGTCGCGATGCTGGGGACTTCCGCCCCAACCGAGGTCGATGTC
>DATHFB010000371.1:0-5738 GCA_035318305.1 Steroidobacteraceae bacterium
GGCTGAACATCACGTATTGGTCTTTGGCAAACTCATAGCCCTTGACCATTTCGGAGCGCTCGACGAGTTTTCCATCATTGACTGCAACGTATTGCTGCTTCACACGCGAGCCGTCTTTTTGACGCAGCAGATTAAAGGAGACTCTTTCGGAGGAGACCGTCGCCGAATACAGCTTCACGGGAATGGCGACAAGCCCGAATGAGATTGTCAGCGAAGCGATCGATCGAGCCTGTGTAGCCATGATGTCTCCATCCCTCAAAGCCAAATGATTGCGGTTCTTTCTGAATTTTATTGAATAAAAGCGCGCAAGACCTTCGATTACCTACGGTTTATACGCAGCGTAGGAACAAAACACGAGGCTTTCAAGCGAATTTAGCCCAAAAACGTGTCAGCGGGGCGGAGGGCCCTATGGCCGGGCAGCCGGTTGAGCGCGGCGTGGCTGGGGCCGCGAGAACCTCGCGCAGGACGAAACAATTACTTCAAATACAATAGGATACGCGCGCGGTGAGGCGCGCGTCCTAGTCTGTTTTTATGCCTGTTTGGCGGTGGCGCGAACCGGAAGCTTCCACTCTGGGCGAATAAAATGGCAGGTATAGCCGTTAGGAATTCGCTCCAAATAGTCCTGATGTTCAGGTTCCGCTTCCCAGAAATCACCCGCCGGCGCGACTTCCGTCACCACCTTTCCGGGCCATAGGTCCGAGGCTTCCACGTCCGCAATGGTGTCCTCGGCGATCAGCCTTTGTTCGTCGCTGGTATAAAAAATGGCCGAGCGATAGCTCAAGCCCCGGTCGTTTCCCTGGCGATTCAAGGTGGTCGGATCATGAATCTGGAAGAAAAATTCGAGCAGCTTGCGGTAGCCGATCACCTTGGGATTGAAGATGATTTCAATCGCTTCGGCGTGCGTGCCGTGGTTGCGGTACGTGGCATTTGGCACATCCCCGCCCGAGTAGCCGACGCGTGTGGAAACGACGCCGGGGTACCGGCGCAGCAAATCCTGCACACCCCAGAAGCAGCCACCAGCAAGAATCGCGCGTTCAGTCGGTGCGGACATGTTTCTTACTCCTCAATTGGTGTATCAGCGCGCGACGTCGCGCGATTTCTGTTCGTCCAGCGTATAGAGCGCTTCCGGGGAGGCTTCAAGCCGCTCGACGGAAATCGGCGTCCCGCTGCTGTCGGATAGGCCATACGTACCATCGGCAATCTTTTGCAAGGCGCGTTCGATGTTGCTCAATCGATTGTCGTCCGCCGCGGCCAGGTTGCCCTCGAGCTCGAGCGTAGTCAGCTTCTGGGCATCGTCCTCGAACTCGCGCGCTGCATCATTCGATTCTGCATTGACGGCGTCTTGCTCGCTCGATTGCCCGCGCCTGACCTGTAGAATCTGCTTGCGCAGTTCCGTGAGTCGGTGCTTTTGCCGATCGAGAAAAGCCGGATCCAATCTTGATTTCTTAAGGGTCACTTCGCCACCATTATATACGGCTCCGAATTTTGCAATGCTACACCCGTCGGGGAGACGCTCCGGGTGCGCGAACTACCGATCGCGCGTTGTTACGGCGCCTCAACCACTCGTGAAGCAGTTGGTCATCGATGCGGTAACCACCGCGGGGCCCAGGGATGCGCGACAGTAGATGCCAACCCAAGAGCTTTCGCAAGGCGCTGCTGACCGAGCCCGGAGACACGTGCTTCTTATTTTGCAGCGCAGCGATTACGCAATTTCTCGTAATACGGCGTAATCGCAAGCCGAGACGGCGCGATGCTGCGTCATCCTGGGCTGATAGCCGGGCGCGTTCAGGGGCCGCTATTCGGTGCGAGTGGCCGATTGGCGGTGATGACTTGTTTGGAACAGGACGGTGGCGCGTCGATCGGATTGCACCGGGCGACGGCGCCACCGGGCAGGCTCACCGAATATCCGGTCCATTGCGATGGCTCGGAGGCGGGGTAATCGGTGCTCAAGAGTTGCGCACCGCTGGCCAACGCGATCTCGCGGCGGGTGGTGTCGTTGGTGCGCGCCTGTTTCGTGTCCGCGTCCGTTCGGGTACGCACCAGATAGCCCTTGCGCACCAGCGCCGCGATGGTTTCCTGCGCGCCGTCATTCTGTTCGGTGAAGGCGCAGTCGGGCTGGCCAGGCTCGGCGTTGGTGAAGATCACGCGATTTCGGAGGCTCGGGTGTCCCTCGAGGTACACGGGCCCGACCGGCCGCTGGTCCATGAGAAAAATAACCTTGCCTCGCGCGGCATCGAGCGTCGGCCACTCGTGATGCAGAACCGCCTCCTCGAGCGTCGCGTGCTTGCCGCGCACTTGATCCGGCGTGATCATTTCATTCGGCGCGAACACCGCACGGATTTCCGCATCGAGGGCATCGAATGTCGCGGAGGTGAATTTTTCCGGAGTGGTGGCCTGATACTGCGGCGGCAGGTCGGATTGCTTGGTCTCGAGCAGAATGAAGATGGGTATGTGTTTGGGATTCGAATGCGACCAGGCGCGGACGATTTTAAGACAGGCGATTAACTGCTGGCAGGTGCTGCGGTAGTCGAAGTCCTGAAGGTGCATGACCTTGAAGCCTGGCTTTTTCATCAGGCCTTCGGGATCAAACTCCGGATCCTTGGGCAAATTCGCTGCCGCGACCGCATCGGGTCCCTTGGGATGCGCGTAGCGTCCGCCTTCGCTGTCGGCAAAGATGTCCAGTTCGATCTGGCGCACGCCCGCGGTGAACTGCTGATCGAGCGGCGCGTGCCGATAATCGAGCGACGCGTAGACCTGCGGGTTCCGCTCGAGAAAGAGCTTGGCTTCGCTGGGCGCGATGCCGGCGTGGTAGCTGTTGTGCGTGCCGATGACCTGGATTTCGTTCAACTTGACCGCCTCGCGGGAGGGCGCGGACTGCGCGGCGAAGGCCGGAGCGGCGGCGCACAACGCCATGGCGCACCAAGACAGGGAACGGTTTGGAAGCATGCAAGGAGACTCCGAAGCAGCGGCCGGCGCGTAGTATAGCCTCGGCGTCATTGCACTTTTGTAAAGCGAGGGCGCCCACACCGGCGCCGCTGGGCTACATCTGCTTGAACAGGTGCCCAAACTGGCGGCTGACGGCGAGCTCGTCTTTGCGGCCCTTGAGGGTCAAGGTCAAATGACCCAGCTCGTCGCGCTTCGCGAGTGCGATATGCCGCGAGTTGACCACGGTGCCGCGGTGAACCTGCCAAAAAATCGTATCGTCGAGCTGTTCCAATAGCTCTCTCAACGGCATGCGAATGATGCTGTCGCCTTCGCGCGTGGCCACCGTGATGTATTTGTCTTCGGCCTCGAACCACAGAATCTCGTCCACGGGGATGAGCTTGACTGTCGTACCCGCGCCGGCCCGCACGAAACGCAGCTTCTCCCTGCGGCCCGCGCCGCTCCCCAACAGTTCGGCGATGCGAGTCGCCATCTCGCCGACCGAATCATCGCTGGCGCTGCCGCGCGCCAACTGGTTCGACAGCCGCTCGACGCACTTGGTCAGGCGCGCAACCTCGACCGGCTTGAGCAGATAGTCGATCGCGGCCGTCTCGAACGCATCGAGCGCATAGGCATCGTACGCAGTGACGAAGACGATGAGCGGCGGTCGGTCCTTCAAGCACAGTTGCCGGGCCGCTTCGAGCCCGTCGAGTTGCGGCATGCGCACATCAAGAAATGCAACGTCGGGGGAAAATTCATCGGCCAGCTTCAGCGCTTCGGCGCCATTGGCGGCCAAGCCCGAGCATCGGGCCGACGGCCAATGCTCTGCCAGCTGCTTCGCAAGTGCCCGAGCCAGTAGCGGCTCATCCTCGGCAATGATGTAGCTGTAGGGCGTGCTCATCCGGCAGGTCTGGAGAGCAAATTCAACGGCACCTCGATCGCGGCATGCGTTCCGCGCGACGCGCCGGGTTCGACGATCAGCCGCGCCGAGCCGCCGAACAGCGACTGCAGGCGGTCGCGTATGTTTTGCAGGCCCGCGCAGGTGCCGGAGGTATTCGCGTTGCCGAGGCCGACGCCGGTGTCGTCAACCGACAGTTTCAACGTGTCGCCGGTGCGCTGCACGCTGACGCGAATGTTGCCGCCGGAGCAAGCCGGTTCGATGCCGTGCGTGATGGCGTTTTCCACCAACGGCTGCAGCAGCATCGCGGGGAATTTCAGCCGCAGGCACTCCGGATCGCAATCGAATTCCGTGGTCAGGCGATTGGGCAGGCGCAGCGCCATGATGCCCAGGTAGGCCTTCAATAATTCCACTTCAGTCTGCAGGGTGGCTGCCTCGCTGCGCGCATGCGTGAGCGCCGCCCGTAAATAGCGGATTAGATTGGCGAGCAGATTGCGCGCCTCTCCCGCATCCACCGCAATGAGTGCATCGAGATTCGCCAGGGTGTTGAATAGGAAATGCGGTTCGATCTGCGCCTGCAAAGCGCGCAGCTGCGCTTCAATGGCGGCGCGTTCGGCGCGTTCCACGTCGCGTTTGCTTTGCGCCAGCTGAACCCAGCTGAAGTTGATGAAAAGCGCCATGCTGCCTGCGGCCAGCGAGAAACCAATCGCGACCAACCAGGTGTAGCGTTCCTGCAAGAAGTTCGGCGGCTGGTGTAAAAAGACCTGTGACAGCAGTTCGCCGCCGATGGCGCCGGCCGCGACCAGCGCGAAGTAGATGATGAAGCGCAGGCCCATGCGGCCGCGAAAGCGCTGCATGACGGTGCAACGCACGGAAGCGATCAGCGCCAAAATCGTGAAGCCGATGCAGTAAGAGACGACGAGATTCGGAACGACTGCGTCCCACGAACGCAGCAGCAATGCGATGAGCAGGGCAATGACGGTGTTGATCGCCAGCACCATGGGCAGCCGGCGACGCAAAAAGTCAATCACCGTGTCATGGGTTTCGTCGAAAAAAGGCGAAAATCGCTCGCGCTCAATTTGCGGATGGGTCTTCATTCAGGTCCATTGGTTGCGCTGATTCCAAGTCTATCGCCCTTCCATTCCCAGTGCATGGCCGGCCGTCAGGTTGTAGACCGCCGAGACACTGTAAATAACGGCACACGGGCGCGGGGGAATTGCGGCAAATCGGCGGTCCGGCGGCGCGAACGGCGCTCCCGGGTCGCGAACGGCTACGCCGCCTTGCTAGGGCCTTGGGATTCCAACAGCGTTATGTCCATTTTCGAGCAAAAAGACCCGCCGCCCTTCAGGACAAACACGCCCGGTTTGTCCTTGAAATCGCCCGAGAATCCTTCAGGGTCCGTGACGCCGTGCCAAGGTTCTATACAGATGAACGGCGCTCCAGGCTTGGTCCAGACGCCAAGGTAAGGGGCATCGGGAAAGCCGATTTTGATGCGTGGCCCCTCGTTGCTGCCGTAGAGAACCGATCGACTCTTGATTTGATCGAAGATCAGCACATCGTCTTGAAACAGTGAATCGGAGAGCGCCAGCCGCCGCTGAGTGATGGGCGTCGGATGCCGTTCGGCGGTCAGCAATCCGGCGGAGTCAATGCGTCTGGCCGGTGCGGGCTCGTCGCATTCGAACTCGATGAAATGCGAAGCACGCGCGCCTCCAAAGGGCAGCGGCCATCGGAATCCCGGGTGATAGCCGAAACTCGCGGGCATCGCCGTGCTGCCGTGGTTGCGAATCCACGTGGTCACGGAAAGCGTCGCGCCGTGGAGTTCGTAGCGCACCTCCAATTCAAATTGAAACGGATAAACCAGCAGGCTCGACTCATCGGCGACCAATCTGAATACCGCGGCAGACGCGCTGGTGCTTTC
>DATHFB010000372.1:0-4705 GCA_035318305.1 Steroidobacteraceae bacterium
TCCAGCACGGTGGCCTGCTGGCTGACCGCACGGCTCGGCCGGCTGCTAGGCGCTAAAGCGCGATAGCGATCTCAACAGGATTCTGCGCGAACCCCAGCCGTGGCTCACGGATTGACGGCCTCAAGCCGCGGTGGCCAGACGCCCATCGCGATAATCCGCGAGCGCCTGCTCGATCTCCTCGCGCGTGTTCATCACAAACGGACCGTACTGCACGACCGGCTCGCGCAGCGGCCGGGCCGCGAGCAATAGAAAATGCGCGCCCTCAGGTCCGGCTTCCACGCGGATGATATCTCCATCTGACAGAACGCCGGCAGCACGATGCGGCAATGGCTTTGCCGCTCCGGCCGCGCCGACATGGGCGTTGCCTTCATACACATAGAGGAACGCATTGTGGCCCACCGCGGTCGGAACGCTGAATTTCCCTCCGGCGGGCAAGCGTACGTCGAGGTACAAGGGATCCGTGCTGAGCCGCGCGGCTCCGCTGTTGACAGGCCCGCTCGTCAAATTGCCATCGAGCTCGAGCGTGCCGGCAATGACTTTCACGTCGCCGCCATGCGTCAGCTTCACCCGCGGGATCGCGGCGGCGGGAATGTCGCGATAGCTGGCAGGCTTCATTTTTTCTTTTGACGGCAGATTGAGCCACAGTTGGAAGCCGCGCATGCGCCCTTCGCTCTGCTGCGGCATTTCGGAGTGGATGATGCCGTGCGCCGCCGTCATCCACTGCACATCTCCGGGGCCAAGGTCGCCGCGATTACCCAGGTGATCCTCATGGCGCATGCGGCCGTCGAGCATGTACGTGACGGTTTCGAAGCCCCGATGCGGATGCGCCGGGAACCCGGCCATATAGTCGTCGGGATTATCGGAGTAAAACTCGTCGAGCATCAGGAACGGATCGACCTGCAGGCCGCGCTGGCTGCCCAGACTGCGGCGTAGCTTGACCCCGGCGCCGTCGGACGTGGGTACGGACTCGATGACATGGACCAGCGTTCGGGTGCTCACGGTAAATCTCCTTGAAAAGCTCAACTCATGCGGCGATACGGGCGATCTCGGCCTCTGCTTTGGCAAGCGCCGTTTGCTTGCTCTGCGGACCCATGTTTAAGCCTTCAGCGTAAATGAATTCCACATCGGACATGCCGAGGAAGCGCAGGAAGTCGCGTACGTAGCTGGTCTGCGTGTCCATCGGGGTACCCTCATAGACGCCGCCGCGAGCCGCGAACACGTACACCTTCTTGCCCGTGAGTTTACCCACAGGACCCTTTTCGGTGTACTCGAAGGTTTCGCCGATGCGAGCGATGTGATCGAAGTAGGCCTTCAATTGCGACGGCACCCCGAAGTTGTACATCGGCAGGCCGAGCACGACGACATCGGCCTGCTTCAGTTCGTTGATCAATGTGTCGGAGTACGTCACCACCGCTTGCTGAGCGGCGCTTCGATCTTCCGGTTTGGTAATGAATGCGCCAAAGCGCTCGGCGGTAAGGTGCGGCACCGGCTCGGCGGCGGCAACGTCGCGCGCCACAATGGTCGCATTGGGGTGGCGCTTGTGGAAGGCGGCAACGAACTGCTTGGCGAGGCGGCTTGACTCGCCGTTGCCATTGTTGATGCTGGCGTTGATCTGCAGCAGGGTAGTCATGAGTGAATCTCCTTAAATTCGGGTGAAACTGCCTTTTCCTGGGAGTTATTTAAGTATTGATTGAATAGATAAAAAAGCAGAATATTTAGGGCTTATCTATCTATTGAGCTGATGTATGGCTGCCAACCCCCGGATTTCTCTCGAACACTGGCGTTCTCTGCTGGCCGTGGTCGATGCCGGCGGCTATGCCCAGGCCGCGGAGGCACTGCACAAGAGTCAGTCGGCGGTTACCTACGCCGTGCAAAAAATGGAAGCGCTGCTCGGCGTGAAAATCTTCGAAGTGGTCGGGCGCAAGGCCCAACTCACTTCCACAGGCGAGGTGCTCTATCGGCGGGCCAAAGCGTTGTTGGACGAAGCCGGCGCGCTCGAAGGTGCTGCCGGAACCCTCGCCGCGGGCTGGGAAGCCGAGCTTCGGCTGTCGGTGGAGATCATCTTTCCCACGTGGCTGCTGCTGCAATGCTTTGCGCGCTTTGCCGAAGAACGGCCAGAAATACGCATCGAGCTGTATGAGAGCGTGCTCAGCGGCACCGAGGAGGCGCTGCTACAGCGCAAGGTTGATTTGGCAATCTGCTCACAGATACCACCCGGCTTCATTGGCGATCAGCTGGCGCGGTTGCGCTTCATCGCCCTCGCGCACCCCGACCATCCGCTACACCGACTCGGGCGCGAATTGACCCTGCAGGATTTGCGCAAGCACCGCCACCTGATCATTCGCGACACGGGCAGCCAGCGCCGCGCCGGCAGCTGGCTCGGCGCGGAGCAGAGCTGGACGGTGAGCCAGAAGGCCACATCGATTCACGCGGCCGTCATGGGCTTGGGGTTTGCGTGGTTCCCGGAGGAAACCGTGCGCGGCGAGCTGGAACGCGGCGAGCTCAAACCGCTGCCGCTGCGCGAAGGCGGCGAGCGCTGGGTCGAACTGTACCTGGTGTTTGCCGACCGCGACTATGCCGGCCCGGGCGCGCGACGGTTGGCGGAGATCATCCGTGAGCATGTGGCGGGGTCGTGCCGCATGCGTGCCTCCGAACAAGTTGACGCACCGGTTGTCAGCAGCGCGTAAAACCCGGGGTCATGATCAAAGGATTTCGAAAGTAATTCCGGCCTTCGCCAAACGAACAATCAATTCTTCGCCCAATCCGGTCACCGGCGTCAGAACTCCGCCGCCGCTGAACGGCTTTACATCTGCGTTCGAGGCCGCCGACTGGGCGAGCACAAACGCCGACTCGCACAAACACTTGACGGTAATGCAGTTCCCGGCATCGCCCTGCCCTTTGAGGATCGCGCGCACGCGCCTGCCGCTCTTTGAGGTAGCGACGAATTCGCATTCGAAAAACCCACCGTCCATGACTTTCTCCGAGGGTCCTTCGCCTGGTTTTGGCAGCAACCGCTTGAGTATCCGGCGCCCGATCCCCGAAGCAGCAATCGACTCGAAAACCTTGCCTGCCGTATTCGCCGAGCGTGCGGTCCGGGAACTCCTGAACTTCGAGTACTCCTGATAGTCGAATCGCGTCCCTAGGAGCGCCTGAGTGCGACGCACGACGCGCGTGTTGATCGACCCCATCAGGAAAGGGCCCACCCATTTTTTTAGATCCTCGTCGTAGCGAACACCCGAAGGATCCGCATTGCGGGTACGTTCCTCAGCAGTGTGAGCCGCCGGATCGGGGTCAAGTAGAAAAGGATCCCGGGCAATCACCATCTGGTTCGTTTCGAGCATGTGGAACAGTGACGCCAGCGTGCCGCCATTGATGCCGCCGCCGACCCGAAAATAAGCGGCGACGCTTACACACTCCGACTGCAACTCGTCGCGCACGTGGCGCGACATGAGCCATGCGCCAAAGTCCGATGGAATCGAATCGAAACCGCAGCCGGGCACGATCCGTGTGCCGTCGGCGGCAGCTTGCGCGTGATGCCGATCGATCTGCCGGCGGATCCAAGGAGTCTCGCCGGTAATATCGCAATAATGAGTGCGGTGGCGGACGCATGCGTCAACGAGTTTCGTGCCGTAGAGCCCAAATGGTCCCGCTGTGCTGAGAACGACCCGGGTCTGTTCCGCCAGACCGTTGAGCGCATTGTCATCCTGAGCATCGGCAACCAGCATGTCCGCCCGCGCTGAATTGACGCTTTCAAGCTTTGATCGATTTCGTCCGGCGATGGCCCAGCGCAAGCCGGATGGAGCGAATCGCCTGCAATACTCGACCGTCTGCCGCCCGGTGAACCCCGAGGCTCCATACAAAACGAGGTCGTATTTGCGGTCGTTGGGCATAGGCGCGGCTTGCGAGCGCTAAACAGCGGCAGGAGCGGCGTTGCGAGCATGCAAAGCCATCGCAATGAGCGCTGAACCTCCAAAGACCATGTTGATGCCCACCAGCAGACCGATTGCCCAGGCGGCTGTACCGGGCAGTCCGGCATAAATCATTCCCGCCAGGATCAGATCCACCACGCCGCTGACCAGCATCATGCCCCACCGTCCGGAAAGCTCGCGCTTGTGCTCCAGTGCAAACATGATCGATACGACGCCTTCGAGGACGAGAAATAGCGTCAGGACCAAAGTGAGCGAGAGCGCGCCGCTCAGTGGCCAGCGCAGCAGCACGATGCCCGCGACGACTCCTAAAATGCCGGAGAGCAATGACCACCAGAAGCCGGGCGCGCTGCGCATCCGGAAAGTGGCCAGTAGCCCGACGACACCGCTCAACAAAAAGATCCAACCGACCACGAGGGCAATCGCGATGGTGGCGATCAGAGGAAGCATGATGGCCGCCAATCCCAGAATCAGGAGAACGATGCCTTCAATGAGAAAAAGCTTCCAATGCGCGGAAAGCGAAGTAGCCAGTGCTGCCCGCATTCTCTCGAAATCCGGCTTGCCTGTGGACATGGCGGTCCCCTTCGATTTTTATATGTGGGGCGGATGATAGTCCGAATTGCGCCGATAGTCGCGGACAGTGCCGCGGAACTGGTTGCGTTTCTGCGTACAAGCACTGAATATTGAGTCTCCCATGAGTCCTGTTCACATTTGGTGCTTTCGATGCAACTGCGTACTTTAGGCCGCTCCAATTTGCGGGTGGCTCCGCTGTGCCTCGG
>DATHFB010000373.1:0-6101 GCA_035318305.1 Steroidobacteraceae bacterium
GGCCTCGAGCGTGAAATGCAGCCGCCGGCTGGCGGCGTTCGTCACTTGACGGCGACCCTCGCGGCGGAAACGGCGGCTTTGGCGTGAACGAATTCAGGCCGCGTGGATTGCGAGCCGTTGTCGGTCAACTTCAGCAAGGTCGTGTAGTACGCTTGCGCTTGCACCTTGTCTCCCGCCGCTTCCGCGGCCATGCCTGCATTGAACAATCCGTTGAACCGATTGGGGCTCAAAATGAGAGCCTTTTTATATTCGGCCAATGCTTCTTGCGGCCGCTTCAGTTCCAGCAATATGTCGGCGAGCATTTCGCCGCGCGTGATGCTCGCACCGGTCGAGTCGGCAAAGTAGGCATGCCGTCCCAGCTTGATCTTTTCGATCAGCGCATCGTAGGCAACCAGGTTTTCGCGAGCTTGGCGCGGCTGGTGCAAATGCCCCGCAGCCACGGTGCGCGCCCAAAAGGTCAGGGTTTGAGTCTCCGGCGGCGCGCCTGCGATGGCTTCGATCACAGCGGCGGCTTTCCAGTCGCGCATCACCAAGTCGAAGAAAATCGGCAGCTTGGTGCGGTAGTAGGGAAACATTCCCACCATGTAGTGCTCGCCCATGTCCGACATCGACTCGAAGTGGGCAATCGCGGCAGCTGAATCATGGAGGACCGCTTTGGCTTTGGCGTCCTGGCCGCTTTGCAGGTAGGCGTAGAGAAGAAAATCATCCGAGTGAAACTGATCCATGGCGCCGCTCTGCTTTCTCGCCTCGGCCGCATGCGATGCCGCCACCGAGCCGACATTGGAATCAATGTCCTCCTGCCACATTCCCAGCCGGGCAAAGATATGGCCGGGCATGTGCACGGCATGGGGCGCCGATGCGGCAATTTCCCCATAGTGTTTGGCAGCGGCCAGCCCATCCGGTGCGAGCGACGGCGTGTCGCAGGCATGAATGATGTAGTGAACCACTCCCGGATGGTCGGGATATTTCACGAACAAGGGACTGAGCACCGCCATGGCCTTTTGGTTGAGGGTCACGCTGGCTTCATTGGGCGGCTGCGCCGCCAGCAACGACAACGCATAGAAGGCGCCCGCATCGGTATCGCCCGGATAGTCCTGGTACAGCTTCGCCATCGCGGCTGCATAGCCTTCGATGCGGGACTGATAGTTGCGCTGATCGGGTTTGTAGAAGCCGCTCAAGGCGGCGACGTATTCGCGCTCGCGGGCGGTCTTGGCTGGGTGCGCCTGAGCGGCCTGCATTTCCCGCCAGCCATGCGCGACGGTCGCGTCATCGGGCCGATCCCATATTTGGTGGAACAAGCTCATCGCGACACCCCAGTGCGCCATGGCGCAGCTCGGGTCAGCCTTCGCGATTTCCTCAAACTGCTGCCGCGCTTCCTGGTACCAAAAATCGTGCAGCAATGCGACGCCGCGGGTAAACCGCGCCTCGACCGCCGGCGCGCAGGACACCGAGAACGACACGGTGCCCAACCGCTCAGCGGAGGAAGCGACGGGCCGACCGGTTGGCGCATTCTTTTCCGCGGCAAACGCGGCGGTAGCGATCAGGGAAATCAACAGCAATGGGTGGAATTTCATGATAGCGGATTGTAAGACATGATTTGTCGCAGCATTGAAATATGTGCGGGCGGCGGGACGACGGTTAGAATCGAGGCCCTAGGCATCAGGGGTCGCTTCATGATTTCCAAGAGTTTCTTCCCGGCCGGGCTGCTGGCGATTGGCGCGACATTCGCTTCGGCCGCATGCGCCGACACACCTTCCTATGGCCCGGAACTCCAGGGGTTCTCCTATCCCTATCCGGTAGCGCAATTCGATTTCTCCTCGCAGCGACAGACATTGCACATGGCCTACATGGACGTGCGTCCAAAAATTGCGAACGGCCGAACTGCAGTGCTGCTGCATGGAAAGAATTTCTGTGCCGCCACATGGCAAGGCACGGTCGACGCGCTTACCGCAGCCGGCTACCGCGTCATCGCACCGGATCAGATCGGCTTTTGCAAATCGAGCAAGCCGGAGCGCTATCAATACACCTTTCAGCAGCTCGCGCGGAACACACACGCCCTGCTGGCCTCGCTCGGCGTCAAAACCGCGACGCTGATTGCGCACTCGACGGGAGGGATGATTGCGGTTCGGTATGCCCTGATGTATCCCGCTGAGACCGGACAGCTGGTGCTCGTGGACCCGTTGGGCCTGGAAGACTGGAAAGCCAAGGGCGTTCCCGACATTTCGGTCGATGATTGGTTCGCGCGCGAGCTGAAGACCAACGCCGATGGCATTCGCCGCTATGAACAGGGCACGTATTATGCGGGCCATTGGAGCGCGGACTACGAGCCTTGGGTGCAGATGCTGGCGGGCTTGAACAACGGGCCGGGCAAGGAACTCGTGGCGTGGAATTCAGCGTTGATCTACGACATGATCTACACTCAGCCGGTGTTCTACGAATTCGCGAAAATCACCGTGCCCACACTGCTCATGATCGGCGACAAGGACAACACGGCCATCGGCAAGGATTTCGCGCCCCCGGAAATTCGCGCGACCTTGGGAAATTATCCCGAACTCGCCAAGCGTGCGGCAGAACTCATACCGGGAGCGAAACTGGTGGAATTCCCCGACCTGGGGCACGCGCCGCAGATTCAAGATCCGCGCGCATTTCATAAGGCGCTTATCGAGGGGCTCGTAAAATGATCGATCTGGCTCACGCGACCATCATCGTTGATCATGCCCTGGAAAACGGACGAAGCCTCGGGCTGCCGCCGCTCACTGTCGCCGTGCTCGATGCCGCCGGTTGCCTGGTGTCTTTCAAGCGCGAGGATGGATCGAGTCTGCTGCGACCCGACATTGCGCAAGCCAAGGCCTATGGTGCCTTGGGGATGGGGATCGGCAGCCGCGCGATCGCGGCGCGAGCCGCGGTGGCGCCCGCCTTTGTGTCCGCGGTGAACGCGCTGGCCGGTGGCCGGCTCATTCCGGTCCCCGGCGGTGTGCTGATTCGATCGAGCAGCAAGTCGATTATCGGCGCGGTGGGCATCACCGGCGCAAATTCGGACCAGGACGAGGCCTGCGCGGTAGCCGGCATCGCGGCGGCAGGTTTCACGGCCGACACGGGTGCGGAGCCCGCCGCAAAATGACCCGGCCGCTATGCAGTTTGCTGTTCGCACTGACCCTCGCGGCACCACTCGTGTCGCATGCACAACAACACCCGCGCGACCGCGAGATTCACGACGCGGACACGCTTGCGTGGTGGCATACGACGGAGGCTCTATCCAACGACAGTATGGAAGGCCGCGACACCGGATCCGCCGCCTATCAGCGCGCAGCGGAATACGTTGCCAACCGTTTCAAGGCGGCAGGCCTCGAACCCGCCGGCGAGAACGGCAGCTACTTCCAGTCAGTCCCCATGCACGAAAGCTCCGTGACGCCGGAAGGAACGAGCTTCACCCTCGTCGGTAATGGCTCGGAAACTGCGCTGATCTTTCTGCAGCAGATCAGCATCGCGCCCGCGGATGAGCTGCCGCCCAAGCTCGAAGCGCCTCTGGTGTTCCGCGGTTACTGCGGCAAGGACGTGATGGCCGACATCGCAGGCAAAGTCGTCGTCTGCTTCGGCACTCAGCGCGAAGGGCTGCCGACCGGCCAGATGCGTGCGGCGAACGCACGCGACGGCGGCGCGCTCGGCCTCATCAATGTCGATGACCCCTACTTCACCATTGAGCCTCCGCGCTGGCCCTATGCGTATGCGCGCACCGTCACGCTGCGCTTGCAAACAGCTGCAACCGCGCCACCGGCACCGCTCGCCTCCATGCGCCTCAGCGCCGAAGCCTTCGCCACCCTTCTCGCCGGTACCGGTCAAGACGCCAACACCATCCTGAAGCTTGGGGGCGCCAAGCGGCCGCTCCCCAACTTCGAGATCCCGCGCAACATCCGTATCCGGCTGCACGTTGCGCAACGCGACATCGCATCGCCCAACGTCCTTGCGAAACTCCGCGGCACCGATTCGCGACTGAGGGACGAGTACGTTGTCATTGCTGCGCACCTCGACGGCTATGGTTTCGGGACGCCGGTCAATGGCGACAACCTTTACAACGGCACGCTGGACGATGCGGCTTACGTCGCGCTATTGATCCAGATGGGGGACGACATCAAATCGCACCGGCTGCGCCATCCTAAGCGCAGCATTCTCTTCGCCGCTTTTACGGGTGAGGAAAAAGGCCTGCTCGGTTCGCACTGGTTTGCCGATCACTCTACGGTGCCCGCCGCACAGCTCGCCGCCGATGTCAATCTCGATCAGCTGCGGCCGCTGTTCCCGCTGAACATTCTTACCGCCGAAGCGCTCGCCGACACCACGCTTGGCGAAACGGCGCGCATCGTCGCCAAACCTCTGCACATCGAGATTCGCGCTGACGCTGAGCCGGAGCGCAACCTGCTGCGCCGTGCCGATCAATATCCCTTTCTCACGATGCACGTTCCGGCCATCAGCTTCATATTCGGCTACGACCCAAACACCGATGCCGAGAAGCGCTACCGCGAGTGGTATCAGATCCGCTATCACCGTCCGCAGGACGACCTCACTCAGCCCATGGACTTCGCGGCGGCGGCGAAATTCAACACCTTCTTTTACCGTCTGGTCGAAACGATTGCCGATGCACCGGTGCGTCCGGCAATCTATCCCACGAGTTCATTCGCCGCGAACAAACACTAGACGCACCCAATGCCTGTTTTGCCACGCATCGACTCTCGAGCCGCAAAATTTGCAGCTGCTTACCTTGTCATCTGGGCCGCTGCAACCGCATACCTCGGGATCAAGGGCGAGGACTGGACCTTTCCGGCATTTTCGCTTGCGGTGTTCGGTGCTGCGCTACCGGCCTTGAGCATCGCCCTCACACGAAAGGCCGCGCCGCTGCCCATTGTCGTGCGGCGCCCCGCGTTGGAGCTGATGGTGCTGCTTGGTTTTCTGGCGGTCTACGCGGTGGCTTTTCTAGGATGGGGAATGAGTGCGACACGGGCTGTCGTGCCCGCCGGCCGCGAGCAGGCGGCGCTGGTGCTGATCGTCAAGCTGGTCGTGCATGTCGGTGTGCCGGCCATATTGTTGGCATCGCTTGGAGCAAGGCTCGCTCCTCTGTTCAACAGCGGCATTGGGCGCCCCGGCTTTTGGCCGCCCCTGCTCGTGTTGGGAGCGATTATTCTGGCCTTGATGTGCGTGGTCTCGCCGGCGCTCGGCGAAATTGCGGAACTGCACGCTTCCACCGTCACTCTCGCCTGGGCCGCCCCGGCAGCGTTTCTCTGGCTCGCACTCGAAGCAGGCTTATGCGAGGAGTTCCTGTTTCGCGCGGTATTGCAGACCCGGCTTGCAGCGGTCCTCAAATCCGAAGCCGGCGCCGTCGTGACCGGCGCGCTGCTGTTCGCACTGGCTCATGTGCCCGGGCTCTATCTGCGCGGACATCCGGGCGTCGATGGGTATTCCACGGATCCCACGCAAGTGATTGCCTTTACGGTAGCCGTTCTGTCTCCGGTCGCTCTTCTCTTCGGGACATTGTGGGCGCGCACGCGCAGCTTGCTGCTGATCGTTCTGCTGCACGCTACCGTCGACGTACTGCCCAATTTGGGCGAGTTCATCCGTACCTGGGCCGATTGATCCCGAGCTCGAGATTGCGCACATGCTTCAGACTCATCGATTGATCCTGCGCGACTTGGTCTTGTCGGATTTTGATGCGGTTCATGACTATGCTTCGGACCCCTTGGTCACGCGGTTCACCTCCTTTGGACCCAACACGGTGGACGAAACTCGCGATTTCCTGAGTCGCAGTATTCATGCCGGCTCGGTGAGCCCGCGGCAAGTCCATACGTTTGCGGTCATCGAGCAGAGCTCCGGCCATCTCATCGGCAGTTGCGGCTTGGAGCAATGTGACGGCACAGGCCGGCACTATGCGTTCGGATATTGCCTTCACCGCCACTGGTGGGGCCGAGGATTCGGACAGGAAGCAGCGCGTGCGCTGCTGCAATTCGGGTTTGATCGCCTGCAAGCGCACCGCCTTTGGGCGCACGTGTTTCTCGGCAATACCGCTTCCGTGCGGATCCTCGAGGGACTGGGGTTTCGCCGGGAAGGTCTGGCGC
>DATHFB010000374.1:0-2960 GCA_035318305.1 Steroidobacteraceae bacterium
CCAACGGCGAGCGGCTTGTTCCGCACCGCAATGGCGCTTCGTCTCGAACCGGCCCTAATTCAGCGGACCGGCAATCGGCTCGACGTGATCGCAGCCTACGCGATCGGCACGGTGGCGGCCTTTTGGCTGATTGAGGAACCTCTGCCTCTTTTGTGTGAGGTCCGCAAAGGTTGCTCAGGCGGCCCCAGAAGTAAGGCTGACGACTTCCGGTTTTGTGAAGGGTTTCGGATGACGGCCGATCGGGACGATGCGGCTTGCACCGGGGCCGTCGTCCGAAAGCCTCCAATGAAGGAACGCGCGTGAGGTTGGGGACGACGGCTGCCGCGCGCTATGGAGATTTGATGGCGGTGGTGGGGGTGTGCGGAAGTCGGCGGGGCTCGGGGATGAGGTTATTGTGCCCGCAGGTTTGGCTGATCGGCTTTGATTGGGTGGCGTTGACGATGGGTTTTGGGGATGCATGCGGTGCGGAATGCAATGCCAGCCACGTGCTCGGCCGAGCGGCGGCGTATCTGGTCATTGACCAGCGAGGAACGCGCTTGGTGGCTCGGATGTGGAATGTTGCGGTTTTGCTCATGAGGTATCGATCCTGATTGCCGTCGGCCGGTAGCGTGGTTGGCAGCCGGCATCGAAGGTCTCGATGACGAACATGCGGCCGCCACAGCAGGGGCAAGGCTGGGCGAGTGCCTGCGCCGCCGCCGGATCGATTTCGACCGCCTCTTCGGCCGCAGGCGTTGCCAGTCCCAAGAGTTCGCGCAATCGCACGATCGTCTCGGCGCGATTCGCGCTGGCGAACAAGCCGTAGTGGCGGATGCGATGGAAGCCTTTGGGCAGCACGTGGATGAGGAACCGGCGGATGAACTCGCCGACGTCGAGCGTCATCGTCGTGTACCGGCCGGGGCCTTCGATCCTGTAGTCCTTGACCTTGAACGTGACGCTCCGCCGGTCGACTGCGATCAGGCGATGGTTCGAGATGGCGACGCGGTGCGTATACCGTGACAGATAGGCGAGCACGGCTCTCGGGCCGGCGAACGGCTGCTTGGCGTAGACGAACCAGCGCTTCTTCCTGAGTGGAGCGAGGAACGCCGCGAATGTCTTCGCATCGGCCAGATGCGCGTGTGAGCCGAGGAACTGCAGCCTGCCCGCTCCGTGTGTCGCCAGAAGTCTCTCCAGCATCAAACGGCGAAACAGCTTCGATAGAACGCGCACGGGCAGGAGGAAGTTTGGCTTGCATGAGATCCAACGGCCGCCATCCCTGGAGAGCCCGCCGCCCGGCACGATCATGTGCAGGTGCGGATGGTGGGTCATTGCCGAGCCCCAGGTGTGCAACACCGACGTGATGCCGATGCGGGCTCCGAGGTGCTTCGGGTCGGCCGCGATCCTGAGCATCGTCTCCGACGAGGCCTTGAACAGCAGATCGTAGATCACGGCCTTGTTCTGGTAGGCGATGTCGCCAACCGCCGACGGCAGAGTGAAGACGACGTGGAAGTAGGGAATCGGGAGCAGTTCGGCCTCGCGCGCCGCCATCCACTCGCGTGCTGCCGCGCCCTGGCACTTCGGGCAGTGCCGGTTGCGGCAGCTGTTGTAGGCGATCGTGGTGTGGGCGCAGTCCTCGCAGCGCGCGACGTGTCCGCCGAGGGCCGCCGTGCGGCAACTTTCGATGGCGCTCATCACTTTGAGCTGGAGCAGGCTCACGTGACCGCGGTTGGCATGACGCCACGCGGCCCCGTGGTCGCGGAAGACGTCCGCGACCTCCAGAGCTGGACGGGCCATGTGGACCCGTTACGCTGGCGGCTCGGGCTTTTTCTTCGGCACCAGTGGCGTGAGCCTGTCCAGCGGGCTCATGACCTCACGGATGATGCTGGTGGCCACCTGGGTGTAGCGTGCTGTGGTGTCGAGCCTGGAATGTCCGAGCAAAACCTGGATCACACGAATATCGACGTTTTGCTCGAGCAGGTGCGTGGCGAAGCTGTGTCGCAACGTGTGCGGCGCAACCCAATTGGGCAGTCCAGCCATCTCGGCGGCCATGTGGCAGACGCGGTTGAGCTGGCGCGTCGTCATCGGGTTGATGCGGTCGCGGCCGGGGAACATCCACACCTTTGGCTGTGCGATGCGCCACCAGTCGCGCAGCAGCTCCAACAACTGCGGTGACAGCATAGCATGGCGATCCTTGCGGCCTTTGCCCTGGTCCACGCGGAGCATCATGCGCGTGGAATCAATGTCGCAGACCTTCAGCGCGACCACCTCCATGGCTCGCAGACCCGCGCCGTAGGTGACGCTGAGCGCCGCCTTGTGCTTGGGCCCGGGCGCGGCCTCCAGGAGGCGCAACACCTCTTCGGGCGAAAGCACGCGGGGCAGCCTGCGCGGCTCGTAGACGAACACGACATGTCGCGTCGTCTCCGGCCGGTCGAGCGTCACTTTGAAGAAGAACCGGAGCGCGGTCACGGTCGCGTTGATGGTCGGGGGTTGCACACCGGTCTCGGTCAGATGCAGCTGGAACGCGCGCAGCTCTTCCGGGGTCGCGGTGTCGGGGGAACGGCCGAGGAAAGTCGCGAGCCTCTTGACGGCACGGATGTACTCGCGTTGCGTATCGGGCACGAACCTGCGCATGCTCATGTCTTCGAGCATGCGTTGGCGCAGCGGGCTGATGGGCTTCTCGCTCATTGGGGGCTCCTGTCTTGAGGTTGGAGTGCTTGACCCCTCGATCCTCAAGACGGAGCGCCCGCCCGTCACCTACGTTCGATCAAATGGCTAACTGCGGTAGACGCAATACGCCCGACCGCGCGGCCAGCACCCTCCCGCGAGAGCGGGTTCGTTCTTTGACCCAGAACGGAAGTGAGCCACGAACGATTGCATCTTCCAAATCCTTTGCGGACCACGGTATCCTCTTGTGAAAAGAAGACGTATCCGTCGGGAGAGGTAGTTTAGGGAGGACAGATGCTCGCTCGCGCCATGACGATCAG
>DATHFB010000375.1:0-8020 GCA_035318305.1 Steroidobacteraceae bacterium
GAGTTTTCCTGCTATGAAGTCTCTCGCTGTTTCAGCCGTGTTTCTAATGCTGTTGAGTCCGGCAGTTAAAGCGCAGACAAATTCGTTGCTGATCGAAGACATGACGTGGACGGAAGTGCGTGACGCGATTGCGGCCGGCAAGACCACGGCAATTTACTATGCCGCAAGCACGGAACAAAACGGACCCGGTGTGGCACTCGGCAAGCATGTGTTCATCGCTCATTACCTTGCCCCGATAATCGCGGCTCAGCTCGGCAATGCTCTCGTCTACCCCACCATGTCCTTTGCCCCGACTGGGGATTGGGGCGTTGCCGGGCCAGGCGTCATCGACCCCGCGAAAAAGAAGGGTCATATGCGGTATGCCGGCAGCGTAAACCTCGCGGAGGAGACTTTCGGCGCCGTCGCACATGACGTGGCACTGAGCGCCATATCAGCCGGATTCAAGAACGTCGTATTGATGTGCGACCATGGCGGCGCAGCCCAATCCCAACTTGCAAAAGTTGCGGATAAGATGAATCAAGAGTGGTCGCCGAAGGGGATTCACGTTTACTACATTCCAGACCTCTACTACAAAGAAAAAGAGGTCATGAAGGATTACATGCAGAAGCACGGTTTGCCGGTCGATTTACACGCCGGCACGGACGATACCTCTGAACTCTTGTACGTCGGCAAAATGGTAAACGCGGCGCCTTCCAAATGGGTCCGTTCGGCCAATCTGCTCAACGCGCGCGAAGGCGACGGCACGGGAGTCGACGGCGATCAGACGAAGGCGACAGTTGATTTGGGCAAGATGTTTACCGACGCCAAGGTTTCTTTTGCCGTAAATCAAATTAAGCAGTCGATTGCCCGGTAAGTAGATCAATCCTTTGCACCGGGATGCGCGGTCATTCGCTTGAAGTAACCATGCTTCACACCCTCGCCGTCTCAAATTACCGATCTCTGCGTCAATTCATTGCACCCCTCGGCGAACTCACTCTCATCACCGGACCCAATGGCAGCGGCAAGTCCAATGTCTACCGCGCCCTACGACTCCTCGCCGAAACTGCGCGCGGCGGTCTGATCGCCTCGCTCGCCCGCGAAGGCGGATTTGCATCGACTCTTTGGGCCGGACCGGAATCCTTTTCGGGCGCCGTGAAACGCGGCGAACACTCCGTACAGGCGACCATGCCGACGGAATCTCAAGCGCTGCGCCTAGGATTTCGCGGCGACGACTTTAGCTACGCCATCGACTTAGGCCTTCCCATTCCTTCTGGATCCGCCTTCGCCGGAGATCCCGAAATCAAGACCGAGGTCATCTGGCACGGCGAGCAGTTGCGTCCTGCGAGCCAATTGGTCGAAAGACGCAACGCGGTGGTGCGTATCCGACGCGACAATGGCGAGTGGGACTTAGTGACCAGTCAGCTGCAGCCATTCGAAAGCATGATGGACATGATCGCCGACCCGCAGCGTGCCGCTGAAGTCGTGGCGCTGCGTGATCAGATTCGCACCTGGAGGTTTTACGATCATTTCAGAACCGACGTCGAGGCACCTGCACGCCAATTGCCGGACAGGACGGCCGCCTCGCCGTCGCCATGCGTCAACATGGGCTGCTTCGCCCTTTGAGCGCAGCAGAACTGTCCGACGGCACCTTACGGTATCTGTTATGGACTGCCGTGATGCTGACGCCCCGCCCGCCCCGCCTCATGGTCCTGAACGAACCCGAGTCCAGCCTGCATCCCGACCTCTTGCCGGCACTCGCGAGGCTGATCGGAGTCGCCGCGAAATCTACGCAGATCTTCGTTGTATCGCATGCGTCGCGGCTCATCGCGGCCCTCAAAGAGAATTCCGCATGTCTGTCAATTGAACTCGACAAGCAACTCAGCGAAACCCAGATCCTGGGCCAGGGTAGACTCGATGTTCCCTCGTGGCGCTGGCTGAGCCGCTAGGAGAGATATCGAGTCCCCGTCGATTTATGGGGCGCTCACCAGTCCGACCAGCGATGCCCGATCAAGGGCGCGATTGGAGAGCAACGCGGTTACGGTCGTCGCCTTCGCGTCGGCGGCCAACGCAGTCTCGGTGGTCGGCAGCGCCCATATCGTGAACTCGTAATGATGCAAGCCGCTGCCCTTCGGCGGGCATGGGCCGGCGTACGCCGCATCCCCGAAGTTGCTCACAATCGCCTTTGCAGGGCTGGGCAGTGATGTCGCGCCGCGCGGTAGGGAATTCACTGCGGCCGGCAAATTGACCACGATCCAGTGGGACCAGTGATCCGGCTTTACATCGACGTCAATCATCGTGAGCACAAAACTTTTGGTGGCGCCGGGCGCTCCGCTCCAAGAAAGACTCGGCGAGATGTTATCGCCGCCGCATCGGGGATAGATGTGTGCGATAGGGATCGCAACGCCCGGCCTTACGTCGGCGCTCGTCAAGCTCATCTCCGCCGACGCGGTACCCGTCACCAGAGTGAGCACCAAGGACATTCGTGCAGCTGCTTTTCTCATAGACAACCTCCCAGGCCATTTCCGGCTGACTCTTCCCGATACTGCAGCAGAACCTGCAAGCCGGCAATGCCTTGGCAACCCCACCTCTTTATGTTGGCTTTTTGAGTCGCTTCTGGTGCTGCTTCGAGGCGCCGCTCGAGTACATGGGGTTCTATTAATCCGGCTGGGGAAGCTTGCCGATCACTTCTCGCACCACGGCCAGTGAAAATTCGTGCCCTGACGCCCACCCACTGGCTCGCGGCCCCGCGACGTTGAGCACTTCGATCTTGCATCGCTCAATGAACTTCAAGACCGACGCCGCGGCGATGCTCGGATCCGGTGTCTCGCGGACATCGATGAGAATGTACGGCCTGTTCAGCAACGCGCAAAGATTGCGCGTCAGGCGTGTTCCACCCGTCAGTGACTCATAAAAGAAAATCGCCGTCCCGTCGCTGTCCACCACATTTAAGCGCGTGCGTTGCCGGTAGCCGCCGTTCGGCAACAGAATCAATGGGTAGCGCTCGGGGATGATCCCGTCCTCGGCACTGCGGTCCCCGGGTGCCCATCCGCCGCAATCAAAATGTGCCGCGAGCGCCGCGTCTAGTGCTCCCCGATCCACACCCGTCTGCCCGCCGGAGACGATTCTCCTAAGTGTGGTCGACATCACAGCGATGATCATTCCGGCAACTCACGTCCCTATGAATACGATGCGGCATAAAAGCGCGGCTCCAGCGAGGGTTACATTGAATCTGGCTACATTAAGTTTTAAATCAAACGCGTGCAGCACCAAAACTGTCGCTACGGCGAGACATCAAGCCCAGGATAAATGCAGCGCGCGGCGGTGAGTGAACCTCTTGACTCCACTCGCCCCGAAGGGTAGACGATTCGAAGATCGACAGCCGCCGCAGCTGGACAAACCGCCGACGGCCGCGAAATATCCTAAAGGCAGTGGCAAAATGCCGGGAATCCGTTTGGGAAGAGCCATGAACGTCATGAAGTGGTTGCTAGATTCCGATCCTGCGATCCGGTGGCAGGTCATGCGTGATCTCACCGAAGAAGACGAGCCGGTCGTTGCCGCCGAACGCTCGCGTGTCGCGACCGAAGGATGGGGTGCACGGGTGCTCGACAGTCAGTCACTCCGCGGCCGGTGGGGTGCCGGCGAGGATAGGGGCGGGTTAGTCACGGTCCATACACTCACCCTGCTAAAGGATCTTGGGGCGGATCCCGAGGCACGACAGGTCCGCAGAGCTGTTGATCGCGTGCGAAAGCACGTTACCTGGTATCAGTTTGACGGCAGGCCTTATTTCGACGGCGAGACGGAGCCGTGTATCAACGGGCGAATTCTGGCGACCGGCGCATATTTTGGCGCGCCCAGTCAGCGGCTGCTGGATCAGCTGCTCGATGAGCAACTGAACGATGGTGGGTGGAACTGTGAGGCCCCGAAGAGTAACTGCTCGTCGTTCCACTCGACGATCTGCGTGCTGGAGGGCCTTGTTGAATACGAAAAGGCGTGCGGCCGGTCAGCTCGGGTGACCAAGGCCAGGGCACGAGCCGAGGACTATCTTCTGAAGCGACGCATGTTCCGCTCGCTGAGGACCGGCGAAGTGATTGATCGCTCGTGGACGCGCTTCCAGTTTCCACCATCCTACCACTACGACGTGTTGCGGGGTCTCGACTACTTGCGAAGCGCCGGCATTAAACCCGACGAGCGCGTTACCGAGGCGATCGAAATCGTGCACGACCGGCGCCACCAAAACGGACTATGGCCGCTAAATCGACTCGACCCGCGTCGCTTCACCTTTGACATGGAACCCGGTGTCGGCAAGAGAAGCCATTGGAACACGCTGCGCGCCCTGCGCGTGTTGAAGTGGCATACCGGCGGCTTAGCGTTCCGGTGCACGATCCCCCATCGAAGCGTGCCCGTGCGAATACAGCGCTAAATCAGGCGCGCTTCCCTAAGCTCGCGCTTCACGTACGCGTAATAAATGGGCGCGGCGATGAGGCCGGCAATGCCGAACAAGCTTTCCATGACCAGCATCGCGAGCAGCAGCTCCCAGGCAAATGCTTGAATCCGCGCCCCGATCAGGCGTGCGATGAAGAAATATTCCAATTTGTGTATGACAATCAGGAATGCGAGCGCCGCGAGTGCCACGAACAATGAGATCGATAGCGCGACGACGAAGATGAGGGTGTTGGAGATCAGATTGCCAATTACCGGCAGCAAGCCAATCACGAAGGTAAGGACGACCAGTGTTTTCGCTAGCGGCAGAGCTACTCCGAACAACGGCAGCGCGACTAGCAAGAACCCGCCTGTGAACAGGGTGTTCAGCGCAGAAATCTTCACCTGCGCAAACACGACGTCGTGGAACGCACTCACAAGATGCGCAGCGCGCGCTTTGAGCGCGACACTCAGTGGGCCCCCCTGAGGACGTTCTTTCGCACTATGCAGGGCAAGCATAGCGCCGAGCACGATGCCGATGCCCAATTGTACGACCACACGCACGGCCTGCTTGCCGGCGACCTGCAGTTGCGCAGTGTGCTCGCCCAACCATTCCATGACTGCAGTACGCATTTCCGCCGAATCGTCGGGCAGGCGATCGACGATAAACATCGGCAGCTGTGTACGCGCCCGCTCGACCAGCGGGGTCAGGCGCTCAAAAAATAAGGTGGGATTGCCGCTCTCCGAATGCAGAAAGGCGAAAGCGGCGACGATGGCGAGCGTGAGGGCGCCGACCACGACGATCGCAAGCAGCGCGACGACGAGCCAGTGTGCATGCACGCCGGGCACGAGCCGCTGCACTGCTGGAGCGAGCGCGGTGACGAGTGCGTACACCAGCAATCCCGCAAACAAGGTGGGAAACAAATGCAGCGCGAGCATGAAGGACAGCGCGGCCGCTGTCAGCACATAGGCGGCAGCGTTGAGGCGCGCAGGACTTTCGTTCGTTCGCATTAGCCTTTGTCTGTATGCCCGATAGCGGCACGAACCTTAGGCGGCGTGAACGGCACGGAACGAAGCCTGACCCCAATGGCATTGAATACCGCGTTGCTGATGGCCCCAGGTATCAGTGCCGCGGTGGGTTCTCCGGCACCCCAGGGAACCTCATGCGGTCGATCGATCAAATCAATCACAACTTTGGGCACATCGGGAAATTGGAGAATCGGATAGCTCGCCCAATTGACGCTCGTCACCTTGGACTGACTGAATTGCAGTTCTTCTTTCATCACGCGACTGACTGTCTGAACCACATTCCCTTCGATCTGGTTTCGCAGACCGTCCGGATTGATGATTTGTCCGCAATCATGGGCTACGAAGAAGCGCTTCACCGCGATTTCTCCGCTTTTACGGTTGACCTCGGCTTCACAAACCACGCCGACATAAGTCCGCACGAGCTCATACTTGGTATAGGCAAGACCCCACCCCGTGCTTTTGGGCGCATGCCAATCGGGCTTCGGGCGCGTTCGCCAGGCGCTTAAAACCGCGAGCCGCTCGAGCAGCTCCTTGCCTCGAGCATCGGTTAAATATTCAAGCCGGGCAGCAAGCGGGTCCACCCCCAAATGGGCGACGATCTCATCAAAGAAGGACTCGTTTGCGAAGGAATTCTGCATTCGCCCCGGTGAGCGAATCCAGGAGGGCTTGAAGGGCGTCGAGGCCAAACGATGCGCGACCGTTTTTACATTCTCGATGGCGTATGGAATGGCAAGATCCTGAATCACGCCGCCGGGACTCAGCTTGCCGAGGCTGTCGAGCCCCGCATGATCGGCACCCACGAGCGCGACCAATCCGGCTGCCCCATCGGGGATAAACAGCTCCGATTCCCATGCGCTGATCTTGCCTCTTGAATCGATTCCGGCTCGCATGTCGAGTAGCGTAGGCGGCCCTTTCGGATCCCACCCGTGCTCATCCTCCCGCATCCACTGAACTCTCACGGGCGCACCCACCGCGCGGGCAAGCAGCGCCGCGTCCGCAGCGGCATCCTCGTGAGCGTTTCTGCCATAGCAGCCTGCGCCATCGATGTAAACGCAACGGACTTGTTCATCCTTCAAAGCCAACATGGCGGCCAACTGCTTGCGCAGATTGTGTGTCGCTTGTGAGGCGCTCCAGCAAGTGAGTCGATCACCGTCAAATTGCGCGACCGCGCAAGATGGGCCAATCGAGCCATGCGTATGGATGGCAAAATCATAAGTGGCTTGCAGCCGATACCTGGCTGAAGCGAGCGCACCTGCCGAGTCGCCCGTGTTGCTCGTGACATCATCTTTGATCACTTTCGTCTGCCTGACGTGCTGCCACAATTCGCCCGGGGCCGGCAGTTCAGACCAGTCGGACCAGACCACGGCAAGCTGCCGCATGGCCTTGATGGCTGCCCACTCGGTCTTGGCGACGACTCCGAGGAAGTTCTCGAGCCGCACGATTTTGACAATGCCGGGAATGCCCGCGATGGAAGCCTCATCGACGCTAATGAGTTTCGAGCCCATCCCTGCAGGCCGGATGACTCGTCCGTGATACATGCCAGGTACCTTGAAGTCCTGCATAAACGTGAATTGACCGGTCACTTTCCCGGGAATATCCAGGCGCTGAACCGATTGGCCCACGAGCTTGAACTTATCCGGATTCTTGAGAGGCGCGGCCTTGTCCACCTTGATTGATAACGTTTGATTGCCGATGAGCGCTTGAAGGGGAAGACGTTGTTGATCGGCCCCGATGACGGTTCCCGAATCAATCGTAAGCGTTTCGGGTGCAACCTTCATACGCGCGGCAGCGATTGTTAGGAGAGTTTGTCGCGCGGTGGCTGCGGCTTGGCGCAGCTGAACACCGCCGTTTTGGATCGACAGACTTCCGTAAGTCACGCCCTGGTCGGGCGTCAGTTCTGTATCGCCTTGGACCAGCGTGACGCTGGCGAACGGGACGTCCAGCTCCTCGGCAACAATTTGCGTCAATGCCGTTCGTACACCGGTTCCCAAATCAACTTTGCCCGAGTAGACCGTCACCAGTCCGTCCGAATCGACAGCGAGATAGCTGTCAACCGAGTCAAGCCCGACGGGCTTGATGGCCTTGGTCTGCGCCGCGCGACCGAAACGAGGCTCGAGTGCGAACGTAATGATGAGTGCGCCCGAGGCTTTGAGCAGCGCACGGCGCTCGATTAGGGCGCTCAAGCCCCTGCTCCCGCTTGCGCGGCCCGCATCACGGCACGCACGATTCTGATGTGCGTCCCGCAGCGGCACAGATTGGGGCGCAATTCCTCGCGAACCTGATCTTCGGTTGGCTTGGGCGTACGCTTCAGGAATGCCGCCGCCTGCATGATCATGCCGTTGATGCAGTAACCACACTGAAGTGCCTGCTCGTCGATAAACGCACGTTGTAATGGGTGCAGGTTTTCCGGCGTGCCCAACCCTTCCAGCGTGACGATTTTACCCTGGACGTTACCGACCGGATACACGCACGAGCGGATCGCGGCGCCGTTCAAATGCACCGTACACGCGCCGCACTGACCCAGTCCACAGCCAAATCGAGGGCCATGCAACCCCAACTCATTGCGCAAGAAATAAAGCAGCGGCATGGTGGG
>DATHFB010000376.1:0-2783 GCA_035318305.1 Steroidobacteraceae bacterium
GAAGAATTCTTTGAGCTGCGCGCACCGCTCATTCAAGACAAGCCGGGCGCCAAGGAACTGCTGTTCGATACGGGGTACCGCCGTTCTGATTATTCGACGGCCGGTGTGACCAATACCTACAAGTTCGAGGTTCAATACGCGCCGATCGCGGACTATCGATTTCGCGTCTCCTACGACCGCGCAATTCGCGCGCCGAGCGTCGCCGAGCTGTTCACCCCACCCATCGTCGGGCTCGCCACGGTCGCCCCGGATCCCTGCGCCCCGCCGATCACCTTCACGCTGCTGCAGTGTGAGCGTACGGGTGTGACGGCCGCTCAATACAACAGCGGCTCGATTCCGCAGGGCACCGCCGCGCAATTGTCGCAGGAAACGAGCGGCAATACGGCTCTGAAGCCGGAGCAGGCATCGACCTACACCATCGGTCTGAATTTTGCACCGAGCCAGATTCCGCATCTCACCGGCAGCATCGACTACTTCCATATTCAGGTGAAGGACGAGATCGGCGTGATCCCGTACCTGGTGGTGCTCTCCAATTGTGCCAACACGGGCGATCCAACCTATTGCAGCCAGATCGTGCGCTCGCCAAGCACCGGCAGCTTGACCGGCAACAGCATCGCCTCCGGCGGCTATGTCATCCAGAAGAACTACAACCTGGGCACCGCAATCAACAGTGGCATCGATACCCAGTTGAACTACAAGCTCGATCTGCCGGCGGGTTTTGGCAACGTGTCATTTGCGCTGAACGGCGCGTACCTGCTGCACAACGAGGTCACGCCGCTGCCGGGAGCGCACACCTATGACTGCGCCGGTTTGTTCGGCGCCACCTGCCAGACGATCAATCCGCGCTGGCACCACCTGTTCCGCACGACGTGGGATATGCCCTGGGACGTGTCGGCGTCGCTCACGTGGCGCTATATCGGCGCGGTTTCGCAGGACAACAACAGCGGGGATCCCACGCTGCACTTTGCCACGTTCGGCGCCTACGATTTCTACAACGCGACCATCCCGTCTTATAGCTACCTCGACCTCGAGGCAACCTGGAACGTCAACAAAGTGCTGCAGATCCGCGCCGGCGCCAACAATATCCTCGACAAGGACCCGCCGGTGATCAATACCAATATCGTCTCCGGCGGCGCGGCGAATACCTACAGTATTTACGACATGTTCGGCCGTCAGCTGTTCGTCGCGTTCACGGCGAAGTTTTGAAGCCGAATGCGCGGGTGCTGTGCTACATACCGCGCATCCTGGGCGGCTGATCGAGACGACGCAACACTTGGGTGGCCTGGAACACACGGCCCCACTGGCGCTCGTTCACCAGGCTCACGATGCCTGCGGCGAGTAGGTTGTTGAGCGCGGCATTCGCCGCGGGCACGGAGATGCTCAAACCCGCCGCTGCTTGCTGCACCGAAAGCACCGGGTGCCCGATCAGGAAGCGAGGAAGGCGGCGCGTGGCCGAATGTGCGCGGTAGCTGCGAAGTTCCTGTTCCCAGCGCTCGGCGAGAGCGAGAAGGTCTTCCGCAATCGAGATCGATTCGTCGCAGGACTCGATCACGGCGTGGCCCAGCAGCTCGAGCCACGGACCCCATTCCCCTTGTAGCTGGACGCTCGCGAGCGCTGCGTAGTACTGAGACTTCGCCCGCAGCAACGCTCCAGAGAGGTAGAGCGGCGGGTAACCCTCGGCAGCCAGCATGAGCGGCATCAGCAGCCGTCCCGTACGGCCATTGCCGTCGTGATAGGGGTGGATGGTCTCGAACTGAGCGTGCGCGATCGCAAGCTGCGCCAGTATCGTGAGTATCGTCTGCTCATCTTTGCGCGGCGCGTATTTAAGGATGCTTGCCGCCATCTCATCCATGCAGCCTTTCACCCGGGCGGGCGGTGCCGGCACGAACGTCGCATCCTCGATTCGCAGCGTTGGTCCGATCCAGACCTGGTCTTCACGATAGGCTCCAACGGGGAAGTGGGCCGCCTCATCCTGCATCAGCAATGCATGAAGTTCATGGATGAGCGCGAGGTCGAGCACCGCGCGGCCACCAACGCGGACGCGCTCGAGGCCGTGCTGGAGTGCTGCGACGTAGCGCTCGGTGATCCTCACGTCCGCAGGCAGGCCTCCAGTAATGTGCGTGGCCTCGTAGGTGAGCAACTGCTGCAGGTCCGATTTGGTGCCCTCGATCTGCGAGCTCATGACTGCTTCGCGACGTGCGAGTGTGCGGGTCACCATGTCGGTATTCGCAAGGTGCTTGAGGGTGCCTTGCAGGCGGCCCAAGGCGGCGTGTGCTTTTGGGAAGCCAGCATCGTGCCGAGAAGACCCTGAGGGGAGCATGCGCGGCGTGGGCGGCGCCACAAGTGCGCAAGCATTTGGATACCCTAGTGCAGGCACTAGAAAAGGCTGGCGTTCTTTCGCGATGTGGTCCCGGCGCATGTGGCTTTCCCTGTCGAGCACGGGAGCTTTAGAGGCTCAACCGTCTTTGTGAGGATAGCTCATAACCTTAAGGAGCGCCAGAACTTCCTAAAGCTTTAGCCATAACCTTTATAAGCACCCCGCGCTCTTTAAGGATACGGGTTCATTCATCCTCGCGATTCCTCGATTCCAACCTTGATCGGCGCGGACTCCGGCATGACGCACAGAGCAATCAGGCCGACCACCACACCCCCGATCATGTACCACGCCGGCGCGAGCGGACTGCCCGTCAAGCGGGTCAGCCAGGCGACGATGAATTGTGTGGATCCACCGAAGATGGAAATCGATAGTGCATAAATGATGGCCAGCGCGCCGGAACGCACCC
>DATHFB010000377.1:0-3769 GCA_035318305.1 Steroidobacteraceae bacterium
GATTCCAACTATTGAGGCGAATCTGGCCGTAGGCCGTGGCAGCGATGACGAAAAATATGGATCCCGACAGCAAAAGCAGCGTATTGCGTACCGGTGCCGTCCACAGCGCCCGCGCCATCATTTCGAGTTGCGGCACGAGACGCGCATTCGCGACTTCCTCTGCGTCGGCCTTGGAGTCCGCCGATCCATCCGGCCTGTCGTTATTCATGCGATTCTCTCAAGCATTGTGATCCTGCCATTATCATTCACGATACCAATCCTAGGGGAGCTTAGTTAAGTGAGCCGTATCGAGAGCCTGATCGGACGCATGACCCTGCCCGAAAAACTGGGGCAACTGACCATGACTGCCTGTGGGCAGGCGGTGACGGGCCCGACGATTGCGGGGGATTCCACCGAAGCGATCAAGAGCGGCGCGATCGGGAATTTGCTCAATATTGTCGGCGCGGAAAACGTGCACGAGATGCAGCGCTTTGCAGTCAAAGAGTCGCGCTTGGGGATTCCGCTGCTCATCGGCTACGACGTCATCCACGGGCATCGAGTTCTATTTCCCATTCCCTTGGGCGAAACCTCGTCGTTCGATCCCGAAGTTTGGGCATTGAGCGCTCGCGAGGCGGCGAAGGAGGCTGCCGCCGATGGATTGGCCATGACCTTTGCGCCCATGCTCGATGTGGCGCGCGATCCGCGATGGGGCAGGAGCGCCGAGGGTGCGGGCGAGGATCCCTTCGTGGGGGCGCGCATCGCCGAGGCCAAAGTGCGGGGATTTCAGGGTGCTTTGTTGTCGCATGCTGACTCACTTGCTGCGGTCGCCAAACACTATTGCGCCTATGGGTCGGTCACCGCGGGACGCGACTATGCCCCGGTGGACATTTCCGAACGCACATTGCATGAGGTCCATATGGCGCCCTTTGCCGCGGCGATATCCGCCGGCGTGGCGGCCATCATGCCGGCGTTCACCGACCTGAATGGTGTTCCGATGACGGCCAACAAGGCATTGCTTCGAGACTGGCTGCGCGGGCGCTTGGGCTTCGATGGTGTCATCATCAGCGATTATAACGCGATTGCAGAATTGATCCGCCACGGTATTGCTGCGGATTTGCCTGAAGCCGCGGTTCTGGCGCTCAAGGCGGGAGTGGACATCGATATGATGTCCGACGCCTATCGCCGTGGCTTACCGGTTGCTCTGAAGCGAGGAGCGATCAGCGTTGCCGAGATTGACGAGTCGGTACGCCGCGTATTGATCCTGAAGGAGCGGCTGGGATTATTCGACGACCCCTATCGCCGCGGCAAGACACGCGAATCGGCTGCGGCGCTCACGAACCGCCGGCAGATTGCACGCAGCATCGCGACTCGTTCCATCGTGATGTTGAAAAACGCCGGCGACACTCTGCCGCTGGCGAATTCGGTGCGGCGAGTGGCGGTGCTCGGTCCCTTGGCGGATGCCTCAGCCGAAATGCGCGGGGTGTGGTGGGGCGCCGCCGCGCCGGAGGGTCACGTGACGGTGCTGCAGGCCTTGCGCGCAGCAATGCCCCATGTCGAGATGTTGCACGCCGAAGGCGTTGCAATCGAAAGTCCCGATTTCAGCGGGATTGCGACGGGAGTCAATCACTGCGCGGCTGCGGATGCCATCATCCTATGCCTTGGAGAAGCGGCGGTCATGAGCGGGGAGGCATCGAGCCGCGCGCATCTGGGTCTGCCGGGGATTCAACGGCGGCTCGCGGAAGCGGTGTTCGAGCAAGCTCAGCGCTCCTCCACGCCCGTGATTGTGATTCTATTTTCCGGGCGACCGCTGATCGTTCCGTGGCTGGTCGAGAGAGCGGATGCCGTGCTCGCGGCCTGGTTCCTGGGCAGCGAGGCCGGTCACGCGCTGGTTGATGTCCTCTTGGGTAAACAGAGTCCGAGCGGCCGCACACCGGTGACTTGGCCGAGGGCCGCGGGGCAGGTGCCCATTTTTTTTAGTGAGCGCCCCAGCGGCAGGCCCTTCGACAGCAACGACCGGTTTACCAGCAAGTACCTCGATGTCGCCAATGAGCCGCTGTTTCCCTTTGGTTTCGGGCTCACCTACGGTCGATTCGAACTTTCGAATCTCCGGCTGTCGAAAGGGGCGATCGGGATCGACGACACGCTGACCGTTCAGGTGGATGTCATGAATCGAGGCGCGAGGGAGGCGGAAGAAACCGTGTTCTTGTTCACGCACGACAAGGTCGCCAGCGTCTCGAGGCCAAAGCTCGAACTCAAAGGCTTCGGCAAGATCAGTCTGCTGCCTGGCGCGATCGGCACCGTAACCCTGTCGCTGCGCGGCGCGGAGCTGCGCTTTCTCGGACTGGACCTCGAACCTGTGTTCGAGCCCGGCGAAGTCGAGATTCTGGTCGGACCCAGTGCCGACAGAACGCAGCTCCTGGCCGCAACGGTTGAATTGGTTGCCTCTTGCCCGTGCGAATCGAAAGAATGACTGCACAAATGCAATCTGCCGTGGGCTATTTTGCGGCCGCGCACGCCCATTGATAAACGCTTTCGCTTTGGGTTCCGGGCACGATGGGCACCCAGGCGGCTTGCTTGACGTCGGTTGCCTCACTCGTCTCGCTGCCGGTAATGTTGTTCTCCGAGTAGTAGATGATCAGCAGCGCGCGAGCCCGCTCATTCGCGCAGTCGTATTGAATTTTTTCGACATAACTGTAGTAAATGTCGCCGCCGGTGTTTCGCTGAGGCTCCGGATACTCCTCCCGTAGCCACACCGTGATGAGGTGACCCGAGCGTTTCATCTGATGATCGGTGCTGAAGGAGGCCCACGATCCATCCGGCGCGACGCCTCTGAATTGCCATCCGCCGGCCGTCATCGGGTTCAACGTGCCTACCCACCCCATGGGGTTCTCCTTTCTGGCCGCGCGCTGCGCAGCCAACCGTTCCGCCTTCGCCTTGGCCTCTTCCTGGGCCTGAGCTCGTTGCGCCTCCCACATCTTTGTTTGCTCGGGAGTCTGTGCGCTGCCGATGCCCGTGTGAAAAAAACAGACACCCGCTGCCAGTGTGCCGGCGATCAGCCGCGAAGATGGTTGCGTCATGGTTGCATTTTAAGTCATTTAGTCAGCCTTGCCATAGCGATAGTCGAAAGCCAATCGATGATAGTAGTGCCGGATGATGATGCCGTTGCGCACGAGGACGTCGTCCTCGATGGGCCCCAATAGCTCCACATGCGCAGCGATCTCCCTATCCTCGAGCTCGCCCGGGGTCCAGGCGACGAGCAATAGATTTCGGTGCTCCTGCGCCTGGGGCGGCATCCACCTTTCATACATGAGGCCCATCCCGCCGAAAAGATGACTGTTCGCGGTCTCGAGACCCGAGGGCGAATGCGCCCCGCCGTAAAACGCCAATTCACTGGCAATGGCGTATCGATCCATGCCCACAAGCAGCACCTCACTGCCGCTGCTCTTGCGATAGGCGTTCGCCGTTTCGGTGATGTGCGCAGTCAATTCACGCCAACCGACCGGGATCACTTCGATGTGCTTGCCGTACCCCAGGCCCGGCAGCCCGAGAACCAGATAATGCAAGCCGGCGCCGTAGATCAGCAGCAGGGTAATGATCGTGGGCATCCACGCGGCCCGAATCCACCGGCCAAAGCGGCTGACGGTTGCGTCCCCGGCGATCATGGCGCAGCCGAGCGCGGGCAGCGCGGCCGTCCACAATGCGCCGGTCCAGTCGAGCTTCACTTCATGGCGCAAACTGAACGCCGCGAATACCGAGAGCGGCAAGAGCACGGCAAGAGTGAACAGGCGCC
>DATHFB010000378.1:0-12051 GCA_035318305.1 Steroidobacteraceae bacterium
TCGCGAATTCCCGTCGAGGATGCGCTGGCGAAGTGCGCCGGTTCTTAGCGCTCGAGCCGATCGAACACGGCCTTCATGGCGCTCACCCGATCGAGATAGACGCGTGCTGCATGCTCTCCGCAGCGCTGACCCTCGATCAATCTAAATCCCCGTCTGGCAAACCCGTCGCCGGCGCCGGCGCCGCACAAATGTATCAGCGTGGCCAGCGTCTGCTTGTGCTGCAGCGTCGCGGCACCAATTCGATGCCGCTCCAGGATGTTCGCGACGCTTCGGTCAAGATAGGCCGATGTGAGCTCGACCGCGTGACTGGGCAGCACTCGCGCATACAGGCTGCTGAACCAGCAAGATTGCCAGTTATTCCACGGTCCGTCGTCGACGACAACATGATCGTGAATACAGTAGCGCCTCGCCTCGGCAAAATTGCCGTCCGTGATCTGATACATGCCCACCGCGCTCGAGGCCGGCCGGTACACCTCGAAAGGCTGTGACGACCACGACCAGCGCCAGTAGGTGCGCGCCACGGGATTTCCGGATCCTTCCACCTGGGCGATTGCCGCCAATAAGTCCGGCGTCATCACATTGGTCGCGAATTTTTTGAAGATCGGCGCGTACTGCCGCCAGGTCTCCGCCGGCGATTTGTTCAACGTTCCGCTCACCGGAAAGAACAATTCCGATGGCTTGCGCACCACTTGATAAATCCAATTGCAGAGCAGCCACACAACAAGTATCGCCAGCACACCCATGAGGATCTTCGCTGGGCGCGGCGCCGGGCGCCACCAGCGCCGGACGCGGCGCGCGAGGCGCGCGGCACCCCGCATGAGCCTGGTGTAGGATCTGTTCGCAGGCTTGATCCTGGCTCTTTGCTTCTTCACCTGACGACGATGGTTACACTGTCGGACTCGGGATCAAAAATGATCCTGGCCTCGCCTCTTTTCAGTTGTGCGAAGACCCTCGCCACCTTGTCCTCCAGCGAAAATTCCTTTTCGCCGTAGTCAGTGCCCTCGCGCAATACAAAGGATTCGATCACCGCCTGCAGCAAATCCGCCGACAACTCGGTGTGCGGTACTACTATGGGTTTGAGAGTCTCGTTCTCCACTACGAACCTGTCTGGGGAATCGGGCGCTTGGCCAGCCAGGTATCGAGCTGGGCCGCAAAGGCATTGCGATTCGCCTGCGTGAGCGGCGGCGGTCCGCCGCCGACGACCCCGCTGGAGCGCATCGTGTCCATGAAATCACGCATCGCCAGAACCCCGCGTATGGTGTCGGGCGAATAGCGCTCACCGCGCGGATTGAGCGCTTCCGCGCCCTTCGCGATGACGTCGGCCGCCAACGGGATATCGGCCGTGACCACAAGATCACCCGCGATGATGCGTTTGACGATCTCGGCATCGGCGACATCGAATCCGGCGGATACCTGCACGGCTCGCACGCTTGGAATTCTTGGAACTTGCAGCGCTTGATTGGCGACCAGCGTGACATCTACGCCGGTACGCTTCGCGGCGCGAAACAGAATTTCTTTGATTACGCCGGGACAGGCGTCGGCGTCCACCCAAATGCTGGCCATCGCGCCGAGAATATCACGCCGGCTTAGGCATTCCCCGTGTCGGTGCGCGCCGCCAGCATCCAGCGCATCGCTGCGTCATCGCCTTCGCGTTGTTCACGTCCGTCCGCGGCATGCCGTTCTTCCTTGCGAAAGCGGTCGATCACCCGATTCAGTGACTCGGCTTCCATGCGCTTCTCGCTCCACTGCGCGCGCCGTTTCTCGAACTCCTTGCGGGCGATATCGAGTGATTTCAAATGCTGGCTCAGCGCCTCTCCCAGTCGAGCGAGGAACGAACGGTAGTTCTGCAGCTTGACGGCATCGATGGCGCCGGCGGACTGTGTGGAGTTGCGCACGTATTCGTCGCGATACGCGTGGAGCTGCTCGAGCTGACGCTCCAAATCAGCGACCTTGCGCCCGGCTTCGGCCATGGCGCGGCTCAAGTCCTTCGCGGAGGTTGCGGCGATCTCGTGAATCGGTTCAAACCGTTTGGACTTCATCATGGGCGTGTCACTATCGGCCGGTTGGCGTGGCGGGCGCCGAGAACTGCGTCACGAGTTGCTTCAGATCCGCGTAACTTCGTTCGATTCCCACCGGTTCGTACATGTCCTGGCGCAGGAATTCGAGCATTTTCGGCCACTGCTCGACGGCCAGATCCACGCGTGCGTCCGAACCGCGCCGATAGGCGCCCACGGTAATGAGGTCGCGATTCTGCTGATAGGTGGAATACACCTGCCGGAAGCGGTTCGCGAGATCAAGCTGCTCGCGCGGGGCGATTTGATGCATCGCGCGGCTGATCGAGGCCTCGACATCGATGGCCGGGTACAGGCCGTTCTCCGCCAAGCGCCTCGACAACACGATGTGCCCGTCCAAGATGGCGCGTGCCGCGTCGGCGATCGGATCGTTCTGATCATCTCCTTCCACCAGCACGGTATAGAAAGCGGTGATCGATCCCACGCCGCGGTCGCTGTTGCCGGCACGCTCAACGAGTTGCGGCAATCGCGCGAACACCGACGGTGGATAGCCCTTGGTTGCGGGAGGCTCGCCGATGGCCAGCGCGATTTCGCGCTGCGCCTGCGCGAAGCGCGTCAATGAATCGAGCAGCAGCAAAACCTTCAAGCCCCGGTCGCGAAAGTACTCGGCAATGGCCGTCGCCAACCACGCGCCGTGCAGGCGCATCAGCGGCGGATTGTCAGCCGGCGTGGCGACGACCACGGCGCGCCGCATGCCATCGGGTCCCAGGGTATTGCTGACGAAGTCCTGGACCTCGCGGCCGCGCTCGCCGATCAAACCGACCACGGTTACATCAGCCTTGGTATATCGGGTCATCATACCGAGCAGCACGGACTTGCCCACGCCGGATCCTGCAAACAGGCCGATGCGCTGTCCTCCGCCGACCGCGAGCAGCGCATTGATGGAGCGCACGCCCACATCGAGCGGATCACGGATCGCGCGCCGCATGAGAGGATTCAGGGGCTCGCCCGTCAGTGACACACGATCCGTGCAGCGCAATTCGCCCATGCCATCGAGCGGCCGGCCCGCACCGTCCAACACCCGGCCCAGCAATCCGTCTCCGACCGCAACGGAGGACTCGCTGTGCGTCGGGATGACGCGCGCGCCGGGCATCAAGCCGCGGATGTCGCCGGTGGGCATCAAAAATAATTTGTCGCCGGAGAAGCCCACGACTTCCGCTTCGATTTGTCTGCCTTCCGCGGTGTCGACCAGGCAGCGCCCGCCCACCGCCGCCTCGCATCCCACCGCTTCCAAGGTCATGCCGACCATGCGATTGAGCGTGCCTTCGACCACGAATTCGGGCGCGCTCGCCATGCGTTCGCGCGCTTGAACCAGCGCCTCCAGCCACTTCTTCGGCCGCAGACCGGCCAAGCTAGCCTCGATCATTCGACCCGCCGCGCGGCGTCGCAGCCTGGCGCTCCGTGCCCAACAGGTCGCTCAAGATGCTGCCGAGCCGCGTCTCCAGACGGGCGTCGATGCGCGAGCTGACGGTCATGATCTGGCATCCGCCGCGCGCCATCACCGGATCTTCGATGATGGACCACGCGCGCTCTTTTTCGGTGGGGGCCAAGTGCTGTGTGACCACCGCGGCATCTTCCGGATGCAAGTGCACCCGTACATCGCGCGTCGCCACCGGTAAGGCTGAAATGGCCTCCCGAATGATGCCGATGATCTGCGTCGGATCGGTTTTGAGTTCGCGGCGCACGATTTGCCGCGCCAACGCCATGGCCAGGGTGAGAAGCTCCCGCTCCACGTCCGCATCGAGAACGTCAAATGGCTTGGCCAGGTCGTAAAACATGCCCGCCAGCCGGTCCACCTGTGCCTTAACTTCGGCACGCCCCGCTTCGCGGCCCTCGGCCAAGCCCTGCTCGAACGCCTCTTTGTGCGCTTCCGCCTGCAGATCGGCGAGACCACCCACGGTGGCCATCCTTTGCTCGGCGGGCGGGCTCTCCATGTCGGGTGCCGCCCACAATGCGACAGTCGCCGCCGCCTTTGATTTGGCGTCAGACAAACTCGCCGGCCCCTTTGCCGCCAAGACTGATCGTGCCTTCTTCGGCCATGCGCTGGGCGATCACGATGATCTCCTTCTGCGCCGCCTCGACATCCGTGAGTTTCACCGGACCGCGCGCTTCCATATCGTCCTTGAGAATTTCCGCCGCCCGCTTCGACATGTTCTTGAGGATCTTTTCCTGCACTTCGGGCTCTGCGCCGCGCAATGCCACCGCCAGGGTGTCGGAACCCACTTCGCGCAGCAACGCCTGAATACCGCGGTCGTCGACATCCAACAGGTTGTCGAACACGAACAGCAGGTCCTTGATCTGCTGATGCATCCCGCTGTCGGCTTTTTCGATCTTGCCGAGCTCGTCACTGAGCTTTTCGCGCTCCATGGCATTCAAAATATTGGCCGCGGTGCGTGCGCCGCCGACGCGCCGCAAAGGCGCGGGGGGCGCGACATTCGCCTGCTTTTCCACCAACTGGTCGAGCTCCGTCAGTGCCGACTGCGGCACTTCGTTCAGAGACGCGATGCGCATCAGCACTTCGGTGCGCAGGTCTTCGTTGAGCAGCGGCAGGATCGTGGCCGATTGCTCCGGCTCGAGGTGTGCCAGCACGATGGCCGCAATCTGGGGATGCTCACCGCTGATGATTTGCGCGACGGCCTTGGCTTCCATCCACTTCAAGGCCTCGATGCCTTGGCCGGTCTGACCGTTCGATACCCGATCGAGCAGCATGTCCGTCTTCTGCTTGCCGACAGCCTGCGTCAATACCCGGCGCACGTAATCCTGCGATCCGCCGGCGATATTGGTCTTGCCGTCCGCGATGCCGATGAACTTATCGAGCACCGAACTCATCTGCTCGCGGGACACTTCCTTGAGTTCGGCCATTGCAATGCCCAATTTCTGGACCTCGCGCGCATCGAGCTGCTTGAGCAGATTGGCCGCGTCCTGCTCGCCCAAGCTCATGAGCAGGATGGCGGCGCGCTGCGTTCCGGCGAGTTCGTCGTTAGCCATCCGCCGAGACCCAATCCTTCACGACCTGTGCCGCACGCCGCGGATCCTGCCCCACCAAGGTTCGCGCCGCCGCAATCTGCTGCTCGAAACTGGGCGCGAGCTTGATGGGCTTGCCCTGGCCGGAGAGGCTCAAGCGGTCGCCTTCGAGATCGTCGCTCTTCGCCGCCGAGCGGCCCGTGGGTTTCGTCAGCGACTTCATCAAAGGCCGCAGCACCAGGAATGCCACGACCAGCACCAGCGCCGCGCCGACGATTTGCTTGGCGAGCTGAGTGAGCCAGGGTTGCTGCCACAGCGGCAGACCTTCGACGGGCCCGAGCGCCGGGCCGCTCTTGAACGCCTGGTTGAGCACGTTCAACTGGTCGCCGCGATCATCTTTGAGGCCGATGGATTCCTTGATCAGCTGTGTAAAGCGTTTGATGTCCGTTTCGCTCATCGGCGCGGTCGTTACCTTGCCGTCGGCGTCCACCTTCTGCCAGTCATCGAGCACCACGCCGACATTGAGGCGCTTCAATATCCCCACCGGCTGCTTCACATAGGAGAGGGTACGGTCCACTTCGAAGTTACGCGTGCTGCGCTGTGAGCTGGAGGTGGGTCCCGCGCTCGCGGCGGTTTGCGCGCCCGCGGCGGTTTGCGCGCCCGCGGCCGGTGCCGCCACCGGATTTCCCGGCGTTGCCGCGCCCGGGATCGCCGGCGCACCCGACGTGCCCGGCGGCTGGTTGCTCAACGCGCCGGGGATGCCTTCCGACCCGTCCCCGCCCTTGCGCGACTCGTTGCTGGTTTGCTCGCTGCGTACCGCCGTCTTTTGCGGATCGTAGTTCTCATGCGTCTCTTCGGTGACCGTGTAGTCGAGGTCCGCGGTTACGGTCGCGCGTACGCGTCCCGGTCCGATCATGGGCTCGAGCATCTCGATGATGCGCCGCTGGTAGCTTTCCTCGAGCTTGCGTGTGTATTCGAATTGGCGCGTGCTGGCGGCCGCTTCCGCATTCTCGTCCGGGGAGTTGAGCAGGGATCCGGCCTGGTCGACCAGGGTCACATCGCTCGCCCCCAACTCCGGCACGCTCGATGCCACCAGATGCACGATGGCGGCGACCTGGCCCGGTTCAAGCCGCCGGCCCGGATACAACTGCAGCATGACCGAGGCCGTGGCCTTGTGCGCGTCGCGCAAGAATACCGACGGCTTGGGCAGCGCCAGGTGCACCCGCGCGCTTTGCACGCCCTGCACCTTGATGATGGTGCGCGCCAATTCGGTCTCGAGGACCGACTGATAGCGTGCGCTCTCCATCATCGTACTGTTGCCGAGCGCGGATTCCTTTTGAATCATCTCGATTCCCATGGCATCGCTTTGCGGCAGCCCCTGGCTCGCCAGGCGAATGCGCGCCTCCTGCACTTTGGATTCGGGCACCGATACCGCACCCGATGGGTTGAGCTTGAATTCGATGCCCGCGGCCGTGAGTGCGTCCATGACCTGGCCGCTTTCGCGCTCCGAAAGCTGGCCATACAGCACGGTGTAACTCTGCCCTTGCGACCACAGCACCAGCCAGATCGCCGCGGCGACCGCAGCGGCGACACCGGCGAGCAAGCCGACCTGCTTCAGTCCGGGAATATCCGCCAAGCCGCGTGCGGGTGCGGGGGTGGTGGGTACGATGTCAGCCATGGATTAAACCTCGCAGTCGTTAGACACGGTCTGTCAGACCGACATATTCATTACTTGCTGGTAAGCGTCGACGAGCTTGTTGCGCACCTCAGTCATGGCGCGAAAGGCGAGCGATGCCTTCTGCACTTCCAGCATGACGTTGGTGAGGTCGACGCTCTTGTCGCCGGCTTCGTAGGCATTCGCCAGCGCGGTTGCATGGTTCTGCATGCTCGCCACGCTGTCCACGGAACCTTTCATGAGGTTGGCGAACTCGGACGGTTGCGCGGACGCCGATGCCGCTGAGCCCGCAAGCGCGGGCGCCTCGATACCCGAAGCCCGCGCCTGCAGCGCGCGCATTTCCGCCAACACCTGTGTGATCTGCATGCTGCTCATGATTTACACCGCCATAAATTGTTGTTCGTGCACGCGCGGCACATTGACGCCCGCCGCCTTGAACTGCTGCAGCTTGTGGCGCAGCGTGCGCGGACTGATGCCCAAGCGCTCGGCGGTCCGCTTGCGGCTGCCCCCGGTGAGGCGCAGCGTTGCCAGTATCAACTCACGCTCGCGATCTTTCAGATCGCGGTCGAGCCCTAATTCTTGCGGCGCCATCAGCTCCGCGGCTTGCGGAGCTGCAGCATTCGTCACCGCAGCGTTCGTCACGCCGGTATCCAGATCTGCGGCGTCGATCATGCCTCCGGCGGCCAGCCATGCGGCGCGCTGCACGATGTTGTTCAGTTCGCGGGCGTTTCCCGGCCAGTCGTACCGCAGCAGCTTGTTTTCCGCTTCCGGCGACAGGTTCAAGGCCGCCTGACCTGCGCGCGCGCACGCCTGCATCGCCCGGCGCGCCAGCGGCAGAATGTCGCCGCGGCGCTCGCGCAGCGCCGGCAAGCGCAGCGACATCACGTTGAGCCGATAGAAAAGATCGGCGCGAAAGCGTGCGCTGCGCACTTCCTCCGGCAGATCGCGATTCGACGTGGCAATCACGCGCACATCCAGGCTGATGGTGCGGGTGCTGCCGAGGCGCTCGACTTCACGCTCCTGCAATACGCGCAGGATCTTGGCCTGCAGTCCCAGATCCATTTCCGAAATCTCATCGAGCAGCAAGGTGCCGCCTTGCGCTTGCTCGAATTTCCCGGCATGCGCGGCAAGGGCGCCGGTGAAGGCTCCCTTCTCATAGCCGAACAGACCGGCTTCGAGCATGTTCTCGGGGATGGCCGCGCAATTGATGGCGACAAAAGGCTTCTCGGCGCGCATCGAATTGTCGCGAATGAAGCGCGCGTACACTTCCTTGCCCGTGCCGCTTTCACCCGTGATCAGCACGGTTGCATCGTTTTCCGCGATCTTGCGCGCCAGGCCGACCAGGCGCTTCGATTCCGGGTCGCTGGCGATCAATTCGTTCGGCGTGACGCGCGCGGCCAATTGACGCTGCGCCATATCGATCAGCGCCTGCGCGTCGAAGGGTTTGACGATGTAGTCGGTGGCGCCTTCGCGCATGGCGGCCACCGCCTGCGCGACCGTGCCGAAGGCCGTCATCAGCACGACCGGCAGGTATGGGCGCAGCCGCTTGATGGATGACAGCAACTCGTAGCCGTTGGCTCCCGGCATGTGCACGTCGGAGATCACCAGGCCGATGTCTTCGCCGGCGAGCAATTGCAACGCGCTGGGCGCATCGGCCGCCGCGAGCGCCGTAAGTCCGGCCGCGCGCAGCGTGTCGAGCAGCGCCTCGCGCAGCGCGGCATCGTCCTCGACCACCAGAACTGCATCGTTCACTTTGCTCATGGATTGTCCTCTGCCGGAAGTTCGATCACGAACGTGGCGCCGCAAGCCGAATCAGCCAAACAAACACTGCCGCCCTGCGCCTCGACCACGGACTTGACGATTGACAGGCCAATGCCGTTGCCGCGCGCTCGCGTGGTAAAAAAGGGTTCGAAAATGCGTTCGCGGATATGGGCCGGCACGCCCGGACCGTCGTCGCTCACGACGATTTGCGCGCGACCGGCCGCGGTGCGCCGCGCCAGCAACTCCAAGTTGAGCGGTGCGGCGGCCGCCGCCTGCAACGCATTGGTGGCCAGGTTCAACACCGCGGACACCAGCGACGGTGCATTGGCGCGCACCATCAAGTCCGGCGCCTGAGTGCGGATCGTCAAGCGGACACCGTCGCGCAGGGCCGGCCGCAGCCATTGCGCCACCTGTTCCAACAGGGCACTGACGCTGACGGCTTCGCGTGCCGCACCGCCATGCGCGAAGGCCAGCATGTCATTCACGAGCTTGTCGAGCTGCTTCAAGCTGCCGACAGTCTTCTCCGCGCAGCGCGCCATATCCGCGGAGTTGCGGCCGGCGAGCGTCATTTGCGAGGCATACAACAACGCCGCCGCCAATGGGGTACGGATCTGATGGGCAAGGCCCGCCGCCAATTCGCCCAAGGTCAGCAGCCGCTGTTGCCGCGTCAAGAAAACCTGCATCAAGTGCGATTCGGTCACGTCGGTCAGCAGCACCACTTCGCCGCCATTGTCGAGTTCGCGCTTCGACACGTTGACGAATCGGCCGCTGCGCAATTCCGTGTGTTCGCCCGGGCCCCGCGGGTTCTGTGCGGCGCGGGCGCAGACGGCGGCAAAGGGCTGTCCGAGAAGCGGCTCGCCCAGCAGGTCGAGGGCCGCCGGATTGAATTCCTGGATCTCGCCGCGGCTGTCGAGCACCAGCACGCCGCCGGGCAAGCCTTTGAGCAAGGCCGACAGGCGTGCCGCCAGATGATCTCTGCCTGCGTGCGCCTCACCCAAGTCGGCTCGCAGTTGGGCCACCTGGCTGCGCAGCGAATCAAAAGCGCCCGACAGCTGTTCCGAAACCGAGCCGAAGGCGAGGAACGCCGCGTGAAGTTCAGAGCGACGGTTTTCGATCAGGTCGAGTTGTGTGGCGGCCATGGCGAGGAAGAAAGCAACTTCTGTGCCTTGACGGTATTTGCTCCGCCTATCAACCAGTTACGCCCCGATCAGCATTGCCTTTCGGGGCAGCGTCAATAATCTGTCAGGCGGTGAGACGGTATTTGCGCAGCTTTTCGACCAGCGTGGTGCGCCGGATGCGCAGCAGGCGCGCAGCGCCGGCGACCGTGCCGTCGGCTTCTTGCATCGCTTTGCGAATCAGTCCGATTTCAATCGCCGACATATGATCTTTCAAATCGATGCCGCCGCGCGGCAGGGCCGCGTCGGTATCCAGCATTTCGTACACCACCGTGCCCGGCTCGAGTTCATCCGACAGCTCGGGCTCATGAAGTGTCCCGGTTTCCAGTGTCCCGGTTTCAAGTGTCGCGGTTTCCTCGATGGGCACGGGCCGCGCATCGATGCGCACCTCGCTGCCGAGCCACCCCACGGCAGCGGCGCCGCGGTACCGATCGGGCAAATCAGCGGCGCCGATGGTTTGGGCCGGAAACAAAATCGCCAGCCTCTCCAACAGATTGGCGAGTTCCCGCACATTGCCCGGCCAGCGATTGCGGGCAAGACAAGCCATGGCGGCTTGATCCAATTGAATTTTGCGCCCCGCACTGTGGCTTTGGCGCTGCACCAGATGCTCGATCAACACCGGCAGATCATCGAGGCGTTCGCGCAAGGGCGGCATCTGCAGCGGGAACACGTTCAGCCGATAGTACAGATCTTCGCGGAAACGCCCTGCGCTGATGGCGGCCTCCAAATCGCGATGCGTTGCGGCGATGATTCGCACATTGCAGCGGATCGTCTTGTTGCTGCCGACGCGCTCGAAGCTTCTCTCCTGCAATACGCGCAGCAACTTGACCTGCATTTGCAGCGACATGTCGCCGATCTCGTCCAAGAATAGAGTTCCGCCCTCGGCGAACTCGAAGCGGCCGAGCCGGGTCGACAATGCGCCCGTAAACGCACCTTTTTCGTGGCCGAACAATTCGCTTTCCAACAGATCGGCAGGGATGGCGCCGCAGTTCACCGGCACGAAAGGATGCGCCGCGCGACCGGATAGTTCGTGAATGTGGCGCGCCACCATTTCCTTGCCGGTGCCCGATTCTCCGAGAATCAGCACATTGGTATCGAAGGGCGCGACTTGCTCGATCAGCCGGTGCACCGCCCGCATCGGCTTCGAGGAGCCGCTGGGCCGAAAGCGATGTGCGCCCGGCTGCGTCGGATGACCGCTGCGCACGTTCTGCGCCTGCTGCAGTACGGCCGACAGCCGGCGTTGTTTGACGGGTGTTTCCAACTGAAACCACGCCAAGTCGCCGCAGCTCTCGGCAATCTTCGGCAGACCATCGGCACTGATGCAAATGACCGGCAGCGGCTGGCGCATCCCGCGCAGCAGCGCCACTAGTTCGGAGCCCAGCGCCGTCACGGTTTCGCGGCGCGCGATGACGGCCAGGCAATCCGGCATGTTGCAGTGCGCCGACAATTCAGCCAAGTCACGCACGTGGATCGGTTCTAAGTCCAAGAAATGCAGCAGCGCCGAAAGCGCGGTTGCCTCCGAATCTGAGTGTTCGATCACAATCACTTTGGGGTCAATCACTACGCGGGACTCCTTCCCAATTATTAAAATGTGACGGAGTGCACAAATCTCGGGTTCCGTCTTAACCTTTGTTCCTAACCCTTTGACATTGTTCAATCAATGTTGAGTTCGCGGTCATACTAACTGAAGAACTTGAGACAAAAGCAGTTGGCAAAGCCCCGTAAAAAGCGTAGGGGCATCCCCTAATAACAATTGCGGTGTTTGTCCTCGGCGAGAGGGCCGAAAACTAGTGCGCGGCGAGTCGGGCGCCCGCCACCAGGCGTCGGTGGTGCCGGAAAATGAGCTTCTCCAACATGTCCACCACCGCATCGCTCAAGCCTGCGAAGCGCAATTGCGTTGCGCGCGAATCTTCAATAATGCGTTCGCCGGCAACCACACAGGGAATTCTCAAAGGTTGCGGTAGCGCGGGATTGATATAGAGCGAGAGCTGCCCGGTGCTCCCCGTGGTAGGGGTTTGTTCTCCAAACCACTCCAACGCGTGCGAGGACAGGCGCACCCGCTCTGCGGGCGGCAGACCGCTGCTGCGCAGCGCCAGCTCGGCCGTCAGGCGTAATAAAATATTGACCTTGTACTCGAGGCGCTGCAGCTCATGCAGCAACGCGGGGGATTCGTCCTTCAGTGCTTCATGCACCCGCACCTCATCCAGGGAAGACTCGGCGCCGAGCAGTTGGTGGTTGTCGGTATTGAGGCGTGCCAGCGCCGATCCTTCCGCAAGGGGACCCGGCGTCCATCCCACCGGGAGTGAATCTTCGAATATAAGACCATCGCCGAGAAATGGCTCAGGCATGGCTCCCTAGCCTTTTGAAATCTGACTGCGCTTCAGCGCTGCAGCCGAATGCTGGA
>DATHFB010000379.1:0-3047 GCA_035318305.1 Steroidobacteraceae bacterium
CGCCGCCGGAAAACATGTTGAACATGCCGAGCAGCGTGCCGTTCTGGGTCGAGAAGAAGGCGGCAAACTTCGCCGCATCGATGCCCGGAACGGGAATGAACGTGCCGATCCGGTACACAACGAGCGCGCCCAGCAGGAACAGCAGGCGCTTGCGCATTTCGGCGAAGCGGGTGATGTCCCCTAAGGCGGCGGCTGCATTGGTGGTGGATGTGGCCACGATTTTCTCTTAAACCTCGAATTTTCCGCCCGCGGATTCAACGGCGCTCTTGGCGCCCTTGGTCGCGGTGATGACTTTGTCCTTGATGGTGAACGGCTTGGTAACCTTGCCGGACAGAATGATTTTCACCAGCTTGGTGTTTTCAGGCACCAGATTCGCTTCGATCAGGCCTGCCAACGTGACGTCGGCGCCGGAAACACGCATCAGGTCCGACAGCGTCAGTTCGGCACGCGAGGCCTGCATGGCAGAGCGAAAGCCGATCTTCGGCAGTCGCCGCTGCAGGGGCATCTGGCCGCCTTCGAATCCGACCTTGTGATAGCCGCCCTTGCGGGCGCGTTGTCCCTTGACGCCGCGGCCGCAGGTCTTGCCCTGGCCGGCGGAGGCGCCGCGGCCCACGCGCAGCCGCAGTCGTTTGGAGCCGGCGCCCGGCTTGATGGTATTCAGTCTCATGAATGTTTCCCGCCCAAAGCCGGCTCAATTTTCAGCATGTGACTTGCCGCGTTCATCATGCCGCGATTCGAGGGGGTGTCCGCCACCACCACGCTGTGCCCGATCCTGCGCAAGCCCAAGCCGCGCGCCGAATTGCGGATGCTGGCCACTTGGCCGTACATGCTCTTGATCAAAGTCACTTTGACTTTTGTACCGACTTTCTTGTCTGTCATGAAGTTAGCCCACGATCTCTTCGACGGTCTTGCCGCGTTTCGCCGCGATGTCGTCCGGCGTGCGCAGCTTGCCGAGCGCGTCCATGGTGGCCCGCACCACGTTGATGGGATTGCGCGAACCGTAGCTCTTGGCCAGCACGTTGCGCACCCCGGCGCACTCGAATACCGCGCGCATGCCGCCGCCGGCAATCACACCGGTACCGTCCGCGGCCGGCTGCATGTATACCCGCGTAGTCCCATGCTTGCCTTTGACAGCGTAAAACAGGGTTTCGTTCTTCAAAGAAACCGTCACCAGGCTTTTGCGGGCCTGCATCATGGCCTTGGAGATGGCGACCGGCACTTCGCGCGCCTTGCCATAGCCAAATCCGACGCGGCCGGCGCCATCGCCTACCACGGTGAGCGCGGTAAAGCCGAATTGCTTGCCGCCCTTGACCACCTTCGCCACGCGATTGACTGCGACCAGCTTTTCGAGCAAGTCATCGCCGGACATGGGTTTTTCTGTTCTCGCCATAGTGCCTTAAGACCTTTTAGTTAGAACTCGAGACCGGCTTCGCGAGCGGCCTCTGCCAGCGCCTTGACGCGCCCGTGGTACATGAAACCGGAACGGTCGAAAGCGACCTTCGCGATGCCCTTGGCCTTGGCGCGCTCCGCGATGGCGCGGCCGACGGCTTTAGCGGCCTCGATGTTGCCGGTGGTTTTCAATTCCCCGCGCACGTCCTTCTGCAAGGTCGAGGCGGCGACCAGAACCTTGTCGCCCTCAGGCGCAATGATCTGCGCATACATATGCTGCGGCGTGCGATGCACCGAGAGGCGCAGGGCGCTCAGTTCCTTGATCTTTACCCGGCCCCGCAGCGCGCGGCGCAAGCGAGTGTCTTGTTTGGTCAATTTCATGATTACTTCTTCTTCGCCTCTTTCAGCGAAATCTTCTCGTCCGAATACTTCACGCCCTTGCCCTTGTAGGGCTCGGGTGGTCTAAAACCGCGGATCTCCGCGGCGGTCTGGCCGACCCGCTGCCGGTCGATACCCTTGACGAGGATCTCGGTCTGGGTCGGCGCTTCGATGGTGATGCCGTCGGGAATCGCGAAATTGATCAGATGCGAATACCCCAAGGTCAGCGTCAGGCTCTTGCCCTGAACCGCGGCGCGGTATCCCACGCCAACCAGTTCCAGCTTCTTCTCATAACCCTTGGTAACGCCCATCACCATGTTCGCGAGGTGCGCGCGCGTCGAGCCGGCGATGGCATTCATGCCCTCCGCCGTTTCGTCGGCCTGCACTTCCAAATGCTTGTCTTGCTGCACGACTTTGACGCCGCTCTTGATCGCCAACGTCAGCGAGCCCTTGGCGCCTTTCAGCGTAATGGCTTCTGCGCCGATCGTGGCGGTAACGCCCTGCGGCAGATCTACCGGCATTTTTGCGACTCGAGACATAGATAAAACCCTGGTTGTACGTCTGGAACTACTGGACGACGAACAGCACTTCGCCGCCGGTGCCGGCTGCGCGCGCCTGTTTGTCGGACATGATGCCCTGGGGCGTCGAGACCACGGCGACGCCCAAACCGCCGAGCACCTTGGGCAACTCATCCTTGCCACGATAAATTCGCAGGCCCGGACGGCTGATGCGCTCGATGCGATCGATGACGGGACGGCCATCGTGATACTTCAACTCGATCGACAATGTGCTCTTCGCACCCGTGCTGTCGACGCCGAAGCCCGCGATGTAGCCCTCGGCCTGCAGCACCTTGAGGATGGCCACTTTCAGCTTCGAGGCGCCCATGCCCACGGTCGGCTTGCCCGCGGATTGCGCATTGCGAATACGCGTCAAGAGATCGGCAATTGGATCAGTCATGCTCATTGTGCGCGCCTCACCAACTCGCCTTCGACAGGCCTGGAATCTCACCGCGATTGGCGGCCTCGCGCAGCTTGGTGCGGGCCAATCCAAATTTACGGTACACGCCGCGTGAACGGCCGGTAATCGAACAGCGGTTGCGCTGCCGGGTGGCACCTGCATCGCGCGGCTGCTTCTGCAGCTCCACTTGCGCAGCTTCGCGACCCTCCTGCCCGGTCTTCGGGTCGCGGATCAGCTCTTTGAGCTCAGCGCGCCGCTTAGCGTATTTCTTCGCTACTTTGAGGCGTTTCTTCTCGCGCATGAGCATATTCGTCTTGGCCATG
>DATHFB010000380.1:0-3217 GCA_035318305.1 Steroidobacteraceae bacterium
TCGGTTTGCCATCGGCGAATGCTCATTGGGATCGATCTTGGTGGCAGCGACCGACAAGGGCGTGTGCGCGATTTTGATGGGCAGCGATCCCAATGCGCTCGTGCACCAGTTGCAGGACCGCTTTGCAAAGGCGGAACTCATTGGCGGCGATGCCAAGTTCGAAACGCTGGTGGCGAAAGTTGTCGGCTTCGTCGAGCAGCCGCGCCTCGGGCTTGACCTGCCGCTCGACGTCCGAGGCACGGCCTTCCAACAGCGCGTCTGGAGGGCTTTGCGCCAAATCGGTGCAGGCAAAACCGCGAGCTATGGCGAAATTGCCGCCCGCATCGGCAACCCGAAGTCGATTCGAGCGGTCGCCCAGGCCTGCGCCGCCAACATGATCGCGGTGGCGATCCCCTGTCACCGCGTGATCCGCACCGATGGGCAACTGTCGGGATACCGGTGGGGCGTGCAACGCAAGCGGGCATTGCTGGAGCGTGAGAAGCGCGCATGATCGAGAGCCGTTTGTCCGGCGTCGACTGGCCGCGCCTCGAGGCGGAACTGGATGCCCACGGAGTCGCTCGTGCCGGCGGCTTACTCAACGCCGACGAATGCCGGGAGATCGCCGCACTCTACGATCAGCAGCAAGGCTTCAGAAGCCGCGTCATCATGGGGCGTCACGGCTTCGGGCGGGGAGAGTACCGATATTTCTCCTACCCGTTGCGCCCGATCATTCACGCGCTGCGCACGTCGCTGTATCGCCGTGTGGTGGCAACCGCAAATCGGTGGAACGCGCTGATGGGCTTTGAGACGCGGTACCCCGGGGAGCATGCTGACTTTCTGGCTCGCTGCCATGATGCTGGTCAGACGCAACCGACGCCGCTGCTGCTTCGATATGCGCCCGGCGACTTCAACTGCTTGCATCAGGATGTCTATGGGGAGCATGTATTTCCGATTCAGGCCGCCGTCTTGTTGTCGGAGCCGGGCCGTGATTTCGAAGGCGGTGAATTCGTCGTGACCGAACAGCGTCCGCGCATGCAATCCCGTGTCGAAGTGTTGCCATTGCGGCAGGGTGATCTGGTGGTTTTTGCTGTGCGCGAGCGTCCGGCCGGCGGCAAGCGCGGGACCTATCGAGTGGTTCATCGTCACGGCGTGAGCCGTTTGCGGGCGGGTCAGCGGCACATGCTCGGCATTATCTTTCACGATGCGCAATAGGCCGGCGTGTCGGAGATCTCCTACGCACTTGACCTGAATCTGATTTCCGTAACTGCCCGATAGACGCATATTGGCGGGACCTGATGACATCAAGTGTCGCGGTCCGGCCGCGCAATTAATTAAAGCCTAATCCGGGAGTTTTCACATGCGAGAAATAGCACTGGTCATTGTTGGGGCGGCGTTGCTATCGGGGTCATTTGCAGGTCCAGCGGTCGGCAAATCTCGAGATGCGGCCGTGATCGCGGCCCGGCAGAAGATCTTCGGGTCGGAGAACGTCGACGATAAGACCGGCAAGGTACGTGAGGACCGTGTCGTATTCTCTTGGCTCACCAATGCAACCTTCGCTGCGGCGATGAAGGGGCACGTGGTGCTGCTCGATAGTTTTGTCACGCGGCTCGAGGTCAAGCCGGGCCGTACGCCCTTCGTGATCCAGGACTTGGTGGATTTGCGGCCGGATGCCATCTTCCTCGGCCATGGCCATTTCGACCATGCCGATAATGCCGCCTATATCGCCCAGCAGACCGGTGCCGTCATCTACGCCACGCCGGAAACTTGCGACAACATGCACATCGATGCCACCAACAATTTCAACAACGGCTACACGCTGGTGCCGACGGTGAATTGCAAGACGATTACCGATCGCGGCTCGACCCCGGGGAAGGAAATCGTCCAGATCAATGCACTCGAGCCGGCCGTGAGCATAAGCGCGTTCAAGCACCTGCATTCCACGAATACGGGCCTAACTGATCCTGATGCCGTGCCGATCGCGGCGACGACCAACGGCGTTTGCGTGCCGACGCCCACGAAGGGCAATACTTTTCCCTGCAACCTTCAGGATCCCCGCGATCCGATGCTCTTTCCGGCGGGTACTCCGCTCTCCAGCCTGATGAACATCGCAACGTCGCGCGCCGGGGCGGGCGGCCCGATCTCACTGTTCTACGTATTCACGGTGAATGGCGGCAACAAGTTTAGATTTGTCTGGCACAACACCACGGGCGACATCACCGATAGCTGCGCACTTCCCAACAATAATCCCGCGACCGGCTTGCCCTTCGAGCCGGGACAGGATGTCACCGGTTGTTTTCCGGGCGTGACCGTAAAAGGCAAGACGGTCGGGGCGAATCTGGCATCCATCATGGATGGCTTGGGGCCGGTCGATGTCGAACTAGGCTCGGTTGTGAGCCTCGGCTTCAGCCAAAACGGGGAGAGAGACATCGTCACGTATATCGAGCATGTGCGGCCCCGCTTCTTCATACCCAACCACGTGACCGCGGTCGCGGTGGAGGGATCTTCCTTGGAGTGGAAAGTGGGATTCTACGATGCGCTGCGCGCCGCCGGTGTCCCGCAAGATACGTGGCCCGAAACATCATGGCTGGTCGACCCCAACGACTATCTGCGGCCGATCGTGTTTGAACTCAAAGACTGAACCAAAAAGCGCGAGCCCGGCCAGCGTCACTCTTGAGGCTGGCCCGGCTCGAGATTGCTCACGGGCAATCGCCTAGCGGTTCTGCGCTACGAGTTTCGACACTTCTGACCACTGCTCAGAGGCGCGTGCGACGTTGCCTGAAACATCTTTCTTCCAGTTCTTACGCGATTCGACATCGCTGAACATGTAGAGCTTCCCATCGACCAAGGCAAACACGCGCGGGTGCGCGGCAACCTTGCGGCCTTGCGAGACGCCGAATGCATCAAAGCCGCCGAATTGCGGAGTAAACCGTTCCGGGTCGGCCTGAAATGTCTGCAAATGTGTGTTGGTGACAAAGTAGAACTTTGAGCCCTTGTAATCGGCGCTAAGCTCTTTCTTGCCGGGAATCGGTTCCGGCGCCGGCGCAAAATACGAGATTGCGTCGTAGCTGTTCAGCGCGACGCCATTTTCCTCGAAAAAATCTCCGGCCAACGCATAGCTCGCGGTGGCGCTCAAGATTGCAACTGAAGCAAGACGAAAGATCGATTTGTAAATCACGTTAGTCTCCATTGGCATCTCCCGGTGGTTTTGAACCGTGGAGGCACTTTAATCGGTGATTTA
>DATHFB010000381.1:0-2346 GCA_035318305.1 Steroidobacteraceae bacterium
ACATCCGATACCCCACATCATCAAATACAGGCAAGCAGTGGCTTGTCCGAGAGCAGCCCAAAAAACGCAGACGTACCGAAGTCTCCGCTTTATACAGTGGCAGCCCTGGTGCCGTCGGCAGGCACACTAACACTTCATATATAGAATTGCGTCCGGATGCGGGTGTCGTAAGCATCCGCTCCGGTGCGTGTCCGCGCGCTGCGCGGCGGACGTTCGTGGCAGAGGATCGATTCAACATGCAGTGTCAGCGAACTCTCACGCGTCTCACCCTCTTCGGCGCGGCGCTACTCTTCGTCCTCGTGCTGCCGCAGACCAGCCGCGCGCAGAGCAAGGATCGCGTCGGCGTGGTGGAGCGCCTGCAGGGTGATGTGAGCATCGTGCACTTTGGCAACAGCGCCAAGGCCACACAGGGCATGGCCATCTCCCTCAAGGACCAGTTAGTCACGGGAGCCGACGCGCGGCTGCAGATCATGCTCGCCGACGACACGCAGATCACGCTTGGCGAGAACGCCAAGGCGGTGATCAAAGAGTACCATTTCAGCCCATTCAGCTCAGGGAATAGGGGTGTGGTGCTGGTCGAGGTGAGTAAGGGCGCCTTCCTGTTCACCACTGGGCGGATATCGCAACTCGCCGACAAGCGGATCGAGGTGAAGACGGCGCTCGCCAACCTCATGGCCAAGGGCACGGAGTTCTGGGGCGGGCCGACGGGCGAGGACACCGAAGGCGTGGCCGTGTTCGAGGGCAGCGTCGACGTGAGCAACGAGGGGGGCGCGGTCGTGCTCTACGCCAGGGCCCTCACGCAGTCCCGCGTCCAGTCCCAGACACTGGCCTCAGGCCTGCGTTCAAGATCATCCACAGATCCCATCGGCACGACGCTCACCCGCGGTCAAGGCCCGAGCCAGGCGGTCATCTGGCAGCAGGAGAAGACGGATCGTGCCGTGGCTGCGGTCACGTTCAGAAGCGAGATAGCTCGTAATCTCTTTACGATCAGCGGAAACAGTTCAGGACCTTAATTTGCGCGGGGCCACGCCGCTTCAGCACTTTCAGCTGATGCCGGGCTCGTCGTCTTGGCGGCTGCTTTTCGAAGGCTTTCGCTGTGCCTTCTCAAAACTTCATCCATCGAGGAATCTTGGCGATTTTCGACCCAAAGGCGCCGGGAATCATCAGGTTTTCTTAGGCGGATGAGGTCTTGAGAAGGGACACCGAGTATCATACTTGCCCTTTGGGCGCGGATGTTGCTGCGGCGGCCCGTATTCCTTTCCCGGCCCATCGGTACTCTGTCGTGGCTGCGCACAGGCCGTTGCGGAAGGACTTTGGGCCATGACCAGCACTAAGTCTCGACCACCACTCATTCCCGGTGAAACCCGGGCCTATCCGGTGCTGCCGCTGCGCGACATCGTTGTATTTCCGCACATGATCGCGCCCCTCTTCGTCGGACGCAAGAAATCGATCCTCGCGCTCGAGGAGGTGATGCGGTCCGACACCTTCATCCTGCTCGCCACCCAGAAGAACGCGTCCGACGACGATCCGGCAACGGAGGCGATCTACGGGGTTGGCACGCTTGCGAGCGTGCTGCAGCTGCTCAAGCTCCCCGACGGCACCGTCAAGGTACTGATCGAGGGCGCTCAGCGCGCGAAACTGCTCAAGTACACCGATCGCAGCGAGTATTGCGAGGCCGAGGCGGTCGCGCTCGGCGACACAATAGGTGAGCGCGTCGAAGCGGAGGCGTTAGCGCGCTCGGCCACCACCGGGTTCGAGAGCTACGTGAAGCTCAACAAGAAGGTGCCGCCCGAGGTAGTCAGCGTCGTCCAGCAGATCGAGGACTATGCCAAGCTCGCCGACACGATCGCCTCGCACCTAACCCTCAAGATTCCCGACCGGCAGGCGATCCTGGAGACCACGGCGGTCACCGAGCGGCTGGAGAAGGTGCTCGGCCTGATCGAGAGCGAGATTTCGGTGCTGCAGGTCGAGAAGCGCATCCGCACCCGCGTCAAGCGGCAGATGGAGAAGACCCAGCGCGAGTACTACCTCAACGAGCAGATGAAGGCGATCCAGAAAGAGATCGGCGACGAGGAAGGCCGCGACGAGTTCGCCGAGATCGAGGCCAAGATCAAGAAGACCAAGCTCTCGAAGGAGGCGCGCGAGAAGGCGACGCACGAGCTCAAGAAGCTCCGGCAGATGTCGCCGATGTCGCCGGAATCCACTGTGGTGCGCAATTACCTCGACTGGCTGCTGTCGATCCCGTGGGCCAAGCGCTCCAAGATCAAGAAGGACCTCAAGCTTGCCCAGGAGGTGCTCGACAATGATCATTACGGTCTCGACAAGGTCAAGGAGCGGATCGTCGAA
>DATHFB010000382.1:0-2289 GCA_035318305.1 Steroidobacteraceae bacterium
ATGTTGTGAAGAATGAGCGGTTCCCTGCCCGTGCAAGCGCCCCGGCATTTTCCGACCTGCAGGGCGAAGCAGGACCCGGTGCTCTCCTCCAGCCCCAATACCTTGAGGCAAAGCTGCTGCGCACGGGCGATGTCCGTCAGCGCCTTGCGCGCATCTTTCTCGGAATGCAATACGCCGAAACTCTGCGCAAGATCCTCGGCCTCCAGCGTATCGATGCGCTGCAAGCGCACGCGGCCTGAAGAGTCGGCAGCCGGCCGCAAGGTCACGGCGTCGGCGTGACTCTTGAGGCGCCGGTTGTGCAGCTGCTTTTGCGACCGGATCCAGTCGGACTCGAGCAGCATCGCACCAAGTTCCCCGGCGGTCTGCCGCCAATCGACGCGTTTCACCTGAGCGGCCATTAGCTGCTCCCGCGAGCCCGCCCGCGCGTCGGCGAGCTGCGTCAAAATCTTGCTGCGCAGCGAGTTGCTCCTGCCGATATACAACAGCGCATCGTCATCGCCGAAGAACCGGTACGCTCCTGGCGCCTCCGGCAATTCGTCGGCCAGTCCCGGCGGCAGGTGCGCCGGCAGCTTCGGTAAGGACAGCGCGGCATGGGCGGCGGCTGCCGCGAGCACATCCGCGGGCACCTCTTCTTTGAGTTTCAGCCACAGGTCCTTGAGCACTTGTGCGTCGCCCAGCGCGCGGTGCCTGGCGCTGCAGGCCAGGCCATGGCGCTCGATGACGGCATCTAAATTGTGCCGCACATGTTCGGGAAACAGGCGCCGCGACAATTTGACCGTGCACAGAACCTCGGAGGCGTAGTCCACGCCCACTTTGCGAAATTCGCTGCGCAGGAAGGAATAGTCGAAACGGGCGTTGTGCGCGATGAACACCGCGCCGCGCAATTTCTCGAGCACCGTTGCGGCAATATCAGCGAACAGCGGCGCGTCCGCGACCATCTCGCTGCTGATCCCGGTGAAGGCCTCGATGTACGGGGAAATGGGGCACTCGGGATTGACCAGCGAACTCCACTCCTCGAGCAGTACGCCGTTTTGCACGCGGACAATGCCGACTTCGGTGATTCGATGGTAGGCGGGGTTGCCGCCCGTCGTTTCCAAATCAACGAATACGAGGTTGTCAGCCGCGTCCATCGAGCGAGAGCAAGGGGTAGTAAAGATCAGGCCGCCGATCGCGGAAGACACCCCAGGCTTGCCGGTAGCGGCGTACTTCGTCCAGATCGAAGGCTGCGGTGATAACGGATTCGCTTTCGCGATCGGCCTCGGCAAGCTTTTCGCCCGTCGGGGACGCGATGAACGATGACCCGTAAAACGTCATGGTGTACTTCTCGCCCTTCTCCGTGCCGATGCGGTTCGACGCCACCACCGGCATGACATTGGCGGCGGCGTGGCCCTGCATGGTGCGTTGCCAATGGCCGCTGGAATCGATGCCGGCATCCTGCGGTTCAGAGCCGATTGCCGTGGGGTAGAGCAGAATCTCGGCACCCATCAATGCCATGCAGCGCGCCGCCTCCGGGAACCACTGGTCCCAGCAAATGGCGACGCCCAACTTCGCATAGCGCGTGTCGAATACTCGAAAACCGGTGTCGCCCGGCGAGAAATAGAACTTCTCGTGATAGCCCGGGCCTTCGGGAATGTGCGACTTGCGGTAGCTGCCCACCACCGATCCGTCGGCATCGACGATGACCACTGAGTTATAGAAGGCGTTGTTGGCGCGCTCGAACACGCTGATGGGCAGCACGACGCCCAATTCGCGTGCGACTCCGCGGAAGTGCTCGACCGCCGGATGCCCGTCGAGCGGCAGCGCGAGCTCCAAATGCCTGGGGATATGGTCCTTGCAAAAATACGGCGTCTCGAACAGCTCCTGCAGCAGAATCACTTGCGCACCGCGCGTAGCGGCATCGCGAATGAGTTTCTCGGCGCGCGCCATATTGGCGTCCCGATCCCAACTGCAGGCCATTTGGGTGGCCGCTACCGTTACTGTGCTCATAGATCGCTATATGCTACCTGATCTCTGAGTTTCCACTACGGGACGGGTGCGAAGCAGGGATTATTCGGCGAAGCGCCTCACCCCTGCGGGGCCGCCCTCAAGGGCGTTCTCCGCCGCTGCGCGGCGGAGTGCGAAGCGCAATGCGCTTCGACCCCGTAAATCCGGCGCGCCAGCGCCTAAAAAGCCGGCGGTGTCGTCGCGCTGACGATCTCGCATTCCTCCCGGCCGACGTTGCGAAAGCGATGCGGCATGGAACTCTTGAAGTAATAGGCATCGCCCGCGCCTAAAACGCGCGATTCGCCG
>DATHFB010000383.1:0-24824 GCA_035318305.1 Steroidobacteraceae bacterium
GGAAGGTATCGCCGTTGGTCGACAACACTTCGAACTGGCGCTCGCCGTCCACTTCAGCAATTTCGATGACCGACACGTCAAAGGTGCCGCCGCCCAAGTCGTACACGGCGATCTTGCGGTCACCGCCGTCCTTGTCGAGCCCATAGGCCAGTGCGGCCGCCGTCGGCTCGTTGATGATGCGCTTGACGTTCAAGCCCGCGATGCGTCCGGCATCCTTGGTGGCCTGGCGCTGCGAATCGTTGAAATACGCCGGTACCGTGATGACGGCCTCGGTGACGGGCTCGCCCAGATAGTCCTCGGCGGTCTTTTTCATTTTCTGCAGGACGCGCGCGGAGATCTCCTGCGGCGCCATTTTCTTGCCCTGCACTTCGACCCAGGCATCGCCGTTGTCGGCCTTGACGATCTTGTAGGAGACCATGCCCATGTCTTTCTTCACGACTTCGTCGGTGAATTTGCGGCCGATGAGGCGCTTGACCGCGGCCACGGTGTTGGCCGGATTGGTGACGGCCTGGCGCTTGGCGGACTGTCCCACCAGCACCTCGCCATCCTTGGTGAAGGCAACGATCGACGGCGTGGTGCGATCACCCTCACTGTTCTCGATGACCTTGGGCTTGCCGCCCTCCATGATCGCGACACAGGAATTCGTGGTGCCGAGATCGATACCAATCATTTTACCCATAGTGAAAACCCTCTAAAAAAATCGAATGTTGTGACCGTATCTGGGGCCTTGCAACGCATTTTTCAATTGGCGTCCCCACCGGGCGCCTTACTGACGATGACCCTCGCCGGCCGCAGCAAGCGCCCGTTCAGCGAGTAGCCTTTTTGAATGACCGACAGGACTGTGTTGGGCGCACTATCGCGGCTCTCCTGAGCCACCATGGCCTCGTGCCAATCCGGATCGAAGGGCTGACCTAAAGGGTCGATGACCTTGATGCCCGCCTTGTCGAAGGCCTGCTGCAGCTGCTTCAAAGTCGCCTTGGCGCCTTCGAGCACCGCGGGCCCCGGATTCGCGGTCGCGGCATCGATCCCCGCCTCCAGCGAATCACCGACGCCGACCAACTCCTGGGCAAAACGCTCGACCGCATACTTGCGCGCATTCTCGAGTTCACGCTCGGCGCGCTTGCGGTAGTTCTCCAATTCGGCAACGGCACGCAGGTAGCTGTTGCGGTTTTCGACGGCCTTGGCTTCTGCCGCGGCCAGGGCTGTGGGCGCCTCGGGAGGGGGAGCTGTGTTCATATCGGCAGCTTCGGCCCCGGAAGGCTGATTGTTCTCGTTCACGCGTTTTGAGCCCTCAATAAAAAGCGGCGGATGCGCCGCTCGAAGCGACCATTTGGGGACTATTTGCGGGCGTTCAAGGCCGAACCCAAGAGTTTGGCCGTGATGTCGACGATGGGGATGACACGTTCGTAGGCCATGCGGGTGGGGCCAATGATCCCCAAGACCCCGACCACCTGGTTGCCGACCATGTAGGGAGCGGTGACGACGCTGATGTCGTCGAGAATCCGATAGCCGGATTCCTGACCGATGAAGATTTGAATCCCGTCGGCGCGCAGGCAGCTGTCCAACAGCCGCAAGATATCGTGCTTCTCGTTGAAGGCTTCGAATAGGCGGCGCAAGCGATCCACATTCGATAATTCGGCAAATCCCATTAAGTTGGTTTCGCCCGCGATGACATATTCCACGCGCTCTTCGGTCTTGTCGTCGAAGACCTTTTGCGCCACTTGGATCGCGTCCTGCATGATCTGATCCATGTGCTGGCGCGTCTCCTGCAGCTGCGCCAGCAGCTGCGCGCGTACGTCCGGCAGGGAACGGCCGGAAAATGCCTCATTCAGATAGTTGGCGGCGCGGCGCAGCTCCTCCGGCGAGTAGTAGCGATCCAGCTGCACCACCCGGTTCTGCACTTCGCGATTGCTCATGACCATGATGGCGAGCGCGCGATTCTCCGACAGTGCGATGAATTCGATTTGCGACAGCGCGATGTAGTGCGGGTTCGGCAGCGTCACCAGCCCGGCCATATGCGTCTGGTTGGAGAGCATTTGCGATACGGTCTGCACCAATGAACGGCCGCTGGCCGCATCAATGCCCAGACGCCGCTCGATGTCCTCGATCTCATCATGATGCAGCGGCTTGAGCTTCAGCAACGTATCGACGAAGAACCGATAACCCTTGTCGGTGGGTATGCGGCCGGCCGAGGTGTGGGGCGAGGCGACGAAGCCTAAGTCTTCCAAGTCGGCCATGACATTGCGGATGGTCGCCGACGACAGGCTCAGTCCGGAATCACGCGACAGGGTCCGAGATCCCACCGGTTGGCCGTCGCGGATGTAATTCTCGATCAGGGCCTTGAGCAGCAGCTGCGCCCGCTCGTTGAGTCCCTCGTCGGCACCTTCTGTCATAGTAAGTCCATATAACATGTTTGAAGCCACCTAGCATCCGGCCGAAGTCAAGTCCGGCGAAGGGGGCCGATAACTCGTTTTCATGCGTGACCGCCTTGCCGCGGTCATGCTACAAGGAATCGATCATGCCTCATTCATTTCAGTCCGTTGCGCTGGTGGGCAACGCCAAAGATTTGCGCGTCGCCGAATGTATGTTGGGGCTCGCTGCGCATTTTCACGCCCGCGGCGTACCGGTGCTGGTCGACCCCAGTGTGGGCCTGGCATTCAAAGCGGACAGCGTGGTGCTGTGCCCCGAGCAGTCCTTCGCGACCCGGGCCGATCTCATCGTGGCCATCGGCGGCGACGGTACGCTGCTGTATGCGGCGCGGCTGGTCGCCGGCCATTCGGTGCCCTTGATCGGCGTGAATCGCGGCCGCCTCGGATTTTTAACCGACGTCAGCCCCAGTTGCATGCTGGAAGATGTGGATTCGGTGCTGGCGGGGCGTTACAGCGAGGATCGCCGCTCCTTGCTCGCGGCGCGGCTGGAAAGCCATGACGGCAAGATCGTGAGCGCCCTGGCATTGAACGATGTCGTGGTCAACAAATGGGAAACAGGGCGCACGATGGATTTCGAAACCTCCATCAATGGCCGTTTCGTCAACTCGCACGGCGGCGACGGCATGGTGATCGCGACGGCGACCGGCTCGACGGCGTACGCGCTGTCATGCGGCGGACCCATTGTGGAGCCCGACCTCGACGTGTGGGTTTTGGCCCCCATCAGTCCGCATACCTTGAGCGACCGCCCGATCGTCGTGCGCGCCGGTAGTAAAATTCAATTGCGCATGTCGGATCGCTTCGAGTCGCGCGCGCAGGTGACTTGCGACGGCACCGGCATCGGCGATTTGGAACAGGGCGACAATCTCTATGTCGAGGGCGCCGATGCCCAAATCACGCTGCTGCATCCGCCGGGCTATGACTACTACCGGCTGCTGCGCTCCAAGCTGCATTGGGGCCGGGGTGGGCACGGCGAAGCGCCCGATGCCTGAGGGGCCTGTCTGAGTACTCATCGAGGTCCCCGGCTGTGCTGACGCATCTGCAACTGCGAGATTTGGTGCTCGTCGACCAGGCGGAACTCGAGTTCGGCGCCGGCCTCACGGCGCTCACCGGGGAGACGGGTGCGGGAAAATCCATTGTCGTCGATGCGCTGCTGTTGATCGCCGGCGGCCGCGCCGCGGGCGATATCGTCAGGCAGGGCGCCGAGCGGGCCGAGATCAGCGCGAGCTTTGCCGCCCTCCCCCCGGCGGCCGTCGCGTGGCTTCAGGAGCAGTCGATCGACCAGGACGGGGAAATCGTCGTGCGCCGCGTCGTCGGAGCGGACGGCCGATCGCGCGCGTATGTGAACGGCCAGGTGGTGCCGCTCCAAGCTTTGCGGGAACTGGCGGAGTTTCTCATCGAAATCCATGGCCAACAGGAGTTTCAGCACCTGGTGAGCCGCGGCGCGCAGCGCGAGATGCTCGACGAACGCCTATCCTCGCCCGCCTTGAAGAGCAGCGTCGCGGAGCTGTTCACTCGGTACAACGCCCGCCGCCGTGATTTCGAGTCGCTGCAGAGCGCCGCCGAAAATCGCGATGCCCGCCTGGACCTGCTGCGCTATCAACTGCGCGAACTCAAGAGCGACGTGTCGTCGGTCAGTGACATCGAGGAACTCTTCGCCGATCAGAAGCGCGTGGCGAGCCGCAGCCGCTTAGGCGCTGCCGCCCGCACCGCGCTTGACGCAACCTATGAAGCGGATGCCGGCAGCGCGCACGACTTGCTCGCCAAGGCAACGGCGGCACTGCGCAGCGTGTCGGACATCGATCTGCGCTTGGGTGAGGCCGGTAAATTGTTGGGCGAGGCCGCCATTCTGACCCAGGAGGCCGCCGAAGCGCTGCGGCGCTACTTGGATGACTTGGATATCGATCCGAAGCGCCAGGACGAAATCGAGCGCCGCGCCGCCGCGCTCGAAGCGCTGGCGCGCAAGCATCGCGTCGCGGTGCTGGATCTGCCCGAGCATCTGGTCCGCGTCGAACAAGAAGTCGCGGCCCTCGACAATGTGCAGTTGAGTTTGGCGACTCTGGAGGCGGAGGTCGCCGAGCTGACGCGCGATTACCGCGCCGCGGCCGGGCGCCTGAGCGATGCGCGGCGCACCGCCGCACAGCTGCTGGGAGTTCAGGTGACCAAGCTCATGCAGACTCTCGGCATGGCGGGCGGCGAGTTTGCCGTGCAAGTCACGCCGAGCGAGCAGGAATTCTCATCGAACGGCAGCGACGAAGTAGAGTTCCTGGTGAGCGCCAATCCCGGCCAGCCTCTGAAAAACCTCGCCAAGGTCGCCTCCGGCGGCGAACTCTCCCGCATCAGTCTCGCCGTCCAGGTCGCCGGGCGCGCGCAGAACTCCTCCGTCTGCATGGTGTTTGACGAAGTGGATGCGGGCATCGGCGGCGCGGTGGCCGAAATCGTCGGCCGGCAATTGCGCGAGTTGGGCGAGCGCGCCCAAGTGCTGTGCGTGACGCATCTGGCGCAGGTCGCCTCCCAGGCTCACAGCCAATTCCGGGTGACGAAGCTGTCCGACGGCAAAGTCACGCGCACCGCCGTCAAGCCATTGGGCGTGCCTGAGCGCATCGATGAGATCGCCCGCATGCTCGGCGGAATCGACATCACGGAGCAGGCACGCGCGCATGCCCGCGACATGCTGGCGCGTGCGGCACCGGCCGCCGATTCAAAGAAAAAGGGCTCGCGTAGCGCGCCGCGGTGAGGCATTGGCCGCCCTGAGACTTTGGCCGCCCTGAGACTTTAAGAAACCGGCTTGGTGCGTTTCTGATTGGGGCAATTCTGCTTGCGGCAGTGCCCGTACAGAATCAGCGCATGATCGCTGATTTCAAAGCCCAAGCGCTTGGCCACCGCGTGCTGGCGCTCTTCGATGCCGCTGTCCATGAACTCTTCCACCTTGCCGCAGTCAACACACACGATGTGATCGTGATGCGCGCCCTGATTGAGCTCGAACACCGCCATGCCGCCCTCGAAATGGTGGCGCGTGACCAAGCCGGCGGCCTCGAATTGGGTCAGTACTCGATAGACCGTGGCGAGGCCTATATCTTCATTGGACACCAGGAGCTTCTTGTAAATGTCCTCCGCGCTCATGTGGCGCGCCGAGCCGTCGGCGAGGATGTCCAGGATTTTCAGGCGCGGCAGCGTTACCTTGAGACCTGCGTTGCGCAGATCGTTGCTTTCGCTGGTTGCGTCGGGTTTCAGGCGCTGCGGCATGTTAGGAGCCTGTCCAAAGCCTTTGGGTTATGATGGGCACCGATTATCAATCATTTGACGGCTATTCACCACTTTACATGAAAATAATTCAGTGCCTGGTTCTGGGATCCGCGGTAGCTCTGATGGCCTCCGGCTGCGTGTACCGAATTAACATTCAGCAGGGCAATTTCCTCAATCAAAGCGCCGTCGACACCGTCAAGGAAGGCATGACACGCAGCCAGGTCCGATACCTGCTGGGTACGCCCATGGTGGCCGACAGCTTCAACAAGGAACGTTGGGACTATATCTACTATCTCAAGAAGGGCCGCACGCGCCACGTCGACTCGCGGCGCGTGACCGTGTATTTCGACGGGGACAAAGTCGCTCGCCTGGAAAAGCCCACCGACGCAGAAGCCGCCGCGCAGGATGCATCGGCTGCGAAGATCAAGAACGGACGGGTTTACTAGCCTTGCCGCTGGAGCGTTTGCGGCGCGCGAGCTTCGGCTCTTCCAGCAGCGGCCTGTAGATCTCGATCCGATCGCCATCCTCGAGCTTCACGTCGCGGCGCGTCACTTTGCCGAAAATGCCCACGGGTGAATTCGCCAAGTCGACGCCTCGGAAATTCGCGTCCGATGCCGCCTCCGCGAGTGCGTCGGCGATCGTCGCACCCGGCGGCATTTTTAGCGATTTCACGATACTGCGCTGCGGTTGCGCATAGACGATCTCGATATTCACCGCTAGCCGTAAACCTTTCGTGCCCGCGTCACGAAGGCGTCGACGATGCTGCCGCATAGCGACTCGAATACGGCGTTGAAGGCCGCGGACGTCAGGCGGTTCTTGAATTCGAATTCCACTTTGAAGTGCACGCGCGAGCCGCGCGTGCCGATGGCATCGAAGCGCCACGCGCCCGTCAGATCGCGGAAAGGTCCGTGCGTGAGCCGCATGTCGATTTGCGTATCCGCGATGAGCGTGTTGCGCGTGGTGAATTCGGTTTGCAGCACACCGTGCGCGACTTTCAGCATGGCGATGCGCTCGGTGGCAGACACTTCCTCGACCCGAACCCCGACGCACCAAGGCAAAAACTCAGGATAGCGGGGCACATCATTCACCAAGGCAAACATTTGTGCGGGCGTAAAAGTGACCAGGGCACTGCGCTCGACTATCTGCATGGACGCATTGTCCGGCAAAAGCGCTGACGCCGCCAGAATTGTCATGCGCTTCGCGCAACTTTTCATGCGCTTCGCGCAACTATTAACGGGGCCGAAGCGGCCCCGTGCGATAATTGTCATGAATAAGATGAAAACCACGCCCGAAAAATTGCCGCCGATCGCGGTCAACCGCAAAGCGCGCTTCGACTATTTCATAGAGGAGCGCTTCGAAGCGGGCATCTCCCTCATGGGCTGGGAGGTCAAGAGCATGCGCGCCGGCAAGGCGCAGATTGCCGAGGCATACGTGTACGTCAAAAACGGCGAGGCATTCCTGTTCGGCGCGCACCTAAACCCCCTCAATTCAGCGTCCACCCATGTGGAAACGGACCCGACCCGCACGCGCAAGCTGCTGCTGAATCGCCGCCAGCTCGATCACTTGGTCGGCGCGGTCGAGCGGCGGGGCTACACGCTGGTGCCGCTGGAGCTGTACTGGAAAGAAGGCCGGGCCAAGCTGGAGATCGGCCTGGCGAAGGGCAAGAAACAGCACGACAAGCGCGCCAATGAGAAGGATCGGGACTGGCAGCGCGATAAGGCCAAAATCATGAAGGCGATGCGCCGCTGATAGCGGGGGCGCTCGCCGCGGACGCCGAGTGCGCGCCGCGCTGACGGCGGGGGCGAAAAAGCGTAGGATAGTGGCTCGATTGGGGCCGACCGGTTTCGACATGGGTTGCGAAACTGCAGGTGCGTACCGAGGTGCAGGTTCCTCGTTAAACTATTTGCAAACTTATAGTTGCCAATCAAGACAACTACGCTCTAGCCGCCTAATCGCGGTTGAAACCCAGACGGCTCGTGCTGATGCGAACGTTTGGGTGTAGCGCTCATCAGATAGTGGGGCACACGTGTCTGGGGTGTGTTCAACGAAAAAATACCGGGCTGGCCGCACGCTTTCCCTGCCCGTTGGGTAGTGCGCGGTGAGAACAATAGACGCGGCTACGTACGTAGATCTTGTAGCGTAGGACTTATGGACGGGGGTTCGATTCCCCCCGGCTCCACCACCCCTCCAGGGTTCGCTGATCCCTATAAATATAGGGGTTTGCGTGTTCCTCAATGCGGTGCGGCAAGAAAGCCCACATTCCTCGAACAGAACGCGCATGCTGACGCCCACACCATGTTTGGGAATAATGATGAGACCGCCAAGCGCAATCATCTCTTAAGGTTGCTGGGTAAGGCGATCCTCAAGTTGGAAGACGCGGCTGCGGTAAATTCGCCCGAGTCCAGGTCCCTGGGCGCGGTGCGTGCCGAGCTGGTGCAAATCGTGAAAACGCTTCGAAAGCAAACCGCGGTGTCCATTTCGCATGTCGTCATGCTGCATCGGATTGCGAAGGGTCTCGACGCCATGTCCGACCCGCATATTCTCGAGGCTCGCATCCACATTTCTTCCAGTGCGTCCCTGATTCAGGGACTGCAACACCGAGAATAGGACGGTTACTGCGCATCTGTGCCGGAGCCGTGCCACAGCCGCACTGCGGCGACGTTGTGCTAACCTCGTGCCAGCGCTATGACCAGGATCGAAATTCCCAATACCGCCGGAAGGCGCCGCTCAGGCCGCTCAGGCGCCGGCCGTTGGTTCATGATATTGCTGCTGCTCGTTATAGTCGGCACCGGCCTATGGACTTGGCTGACTCTCGCCTGGGCCTATGCGGAAGGCGAGCGCGCCGGTGTGTTGCAGAAGTTCGTGCGGCGCGGTTGGATATGCAAGACCCAAGAGGGCGAGATTGCGCTGTACTACGGCGGCGGCCAGTACCTAGGTCCCGGCACCACGCCCTCGCTGTGGGATTTCAGCGTGCGCGACAAGTCGGTCGCCGAGCAGCTCACCAAAGCCGTGGGACGCCGCGTTCAATTGCACTACACCGAGCACCCCGGCATTCCCACCAATTGCTTCGGGGACACCCGTTACTACGTCGATCGGGTCACCATCACCGACAACGAATCCGGGACGGGACCTGCGCTGCCGCCGCCGGCAGCTGCGCCAGGCACGGTTCCCGGTGCGGCGCCCGCACCTGGCGTGACGCGCTAGGAAAATTTTTGCATCGAGCTGGCGACTTGCTCAGCGATGCTCACCGCGGTGCGCAGCGCCAACAGACCGTCTTCACCGCTGACCGCCGGCGCGGCTCCTGAGCCCACGGCTTGCAGGAACGCCTCGATTTCCGATCTGAGTGCATCGCCCTGCTCATAGGTGTTCTCGTCGATGGCCACCTGCGGCATGCCATCCGCGCCCACGCCCGCTCCTTTGCGGATGATGGTGAGGATCTTCTGCTGCAAATCGAGCGACATGTAGGCATCGTCCTGGAACAGGCGCAGCTTGCGCTCGGTCTTCAGGCTCACGCGGCTCGCCGTGGCATTCGCGACGCAGCCATTGGCGAAACGCAAGCGCGCATTCGCAATGTCGATCTCTTTGGAAAATACGCTGCTGCCGATGGCATCGACCGACACCACGGGAGAGCGCACGATGCTCAAAATCAAATCGATGTCGTGGATCATCAAGTCCAGCACCACGTCCACGTCGGTGCCTCGATGCTTGAACGGCGCGAGGCGTGCCGATTCGATGAAGCGCGGCATGGTCAGAGCCGGCTGCACCGCCAGCACCGCGGCATTGAATCGCTCCAGGTGCCCGACCTGCAAAATGCGCTTCGCCCGGGCCGCGATGTCAATCAGCCTTTCGCCCTCCTCGATCGTCACCGTCATGGGCTTCTCGACCAGCACGCTCGCGCCGGCCTCGAGAAATGCCTTGGCCACTTCGTAGTGCGAAGCCGTTGGCGTCACGATGCTCACCGCGTCGACCGACCCCAAGAGTTCGCGATAGTCGGCATGGGCCGCAACGCCTAACTCAGCCGCCACCGCGGAGCGTGCGGCAGGAGCCGGGTCGGCGATGCCCACCAACTGGGAATTCGGCAGAGCGGCATACTTCTGCGCATGGAATCGGCCCAAGTAGCCGACGCCGATCACGGCGGTACGGATCAAGGAGGCGTGTCTCGCCGCCACTTGCTCTTGGCGCGGTAATCTTGACGCAATTGCAAGATCGCGCCGCCGACGATCGCCAGTCCGGCGCCGCCCAAGCACAGCAGTCCGCGCCAGACGGTCCACAGCCCGGCCCACAGCGACCAGAGCATCATGCCGACGCCCAAGAATGCTCCGACCACGACGAACACCCAGGGCTTTAGGTCGTACAGTGACTGAGGCGTCCAATTGCGCATGTGCCCGATTCTACAGTGGCGGGCGAGGCGCCGGGATTCGTTTACAATTGAGCATGGGTTTCAAATTCCGCCAATTCGCCGAAGACAGCCCCTGGGGAGCTGAATTGGTTGCCGCCGCGGCCGGCCTGCTGCTGGGGGTTAGCCTGATGCCCATCCTCATTTTTTACGCGGGCGCGGCTACTCTGGGCCGATTCGAGGGGGCCAGCCTGGGTCGCCTCTACGGCAGTCTATTCCTGGGTCTCAAGGAGGCATCCATCGCCTCCTGGGTCATCTTCCTGGGTCCCTACGGCCTGTATCTGCTGTTCAGAGGGCTGCGCGCGTGGTGGCGCGCCAGCGCGAGCTTCGACTAAGCATTCAAGTTTTTTGCGACGTGGACGTTAACTTGGCATAAGCGGATCCCGATCCGTTTCTGTGTCTGGAGTCGCGTCTTGAATTCCGAGCTCGAAGCGCATCTTCGCCGATCCGTGAACTTCCCGTCTCCGCCGGGAGTCGCGACGCATATCATCGAATTGGCGCAGGATCCCGGGATCGAAATGGGCAAGGTCGCCAAGGCGTTGAGCATGGACTCCGCGTTGTCCAGCAAGGTCTTGAGGATCGCGAATTCGCCCCTGTATGCGCAGCGGCGCAAGAGCGAGAACTTGCGGCAGGCCTTGGTGGTGCTGGGCTTGAACGCCACTCTCACGCTCGCCCTGAGTTTCTCGCTCGTGAAATCCTTGCGCGGTGCGAAGCCCAATGGCTTGAATTACAAGCTCTACTGGCGCCGCGCTTTGCTGGCCGCGACCGCCGCGCGCGCGCTCGGCGATGCCATGCGCCAAACCCTCGCGGAAGAGATCTTTCTGGCGGCGCTGCTTCAAGACGTCGGCATGCTGGCGCTCGATCAAGCCGTTCCTGACTTGTACCGCGACGCAGAGAAGTTGCAGCGCGATCATGCGGCGCTCGCCGACCACGAAAAAAAGCGCGTGCAAGCCGATCATGCCCACGTCGGCGGCTGGTTGATGCGCACCTGGAGCTTGCCGGAGCGGCTGTGCCACGCGATTGAACACAGCCATCAAGTGGAACTGAGTTGCAGCGCGCTGCCTGCCGGAATATTTGACCGCTGCATCGCGCTTTCAGGTCCGGTGGCCGATCTTTTCCTGCTGGACCCGGAACAGCGTCAATTCGCGGAAACCGCGCTGTGCGCAGAGCGCAGCCTCGGTCTCGACAGGACGGCGTTCGGGCAGGTGCTCGGCACCATCGGCTCGATGATTCCGGAGACGGAAGCGATTTTTGAGTCCGAACTGCTGTCCAAACAGCATCCCGATCTGATTCTCGAGCAGGCGCGCGAAGTATTGATGTTGCGCAGCCTGCATGCGCTGCGAGAAATCAATACCTTGCGTTCCAACGCCGATGCCCCCGCGGCTTCCGTCGAGCTCGAGGAAGAGACGCGGCGCGATGCCTTGACCGGGGTTTACAACCGCGGCTATCTCGAACATTTTTTGGCGCGGGAGTTCGACAACTCGACGCGTCACAAATGGCCCTTGAGCGTTGCGTATGTGGACTTGGATAATTTCAAGCAGCTCAATGACAGTTTCGGTCATCAGGCGGGGGAACGCGTTCTGCAGGCGACCGCGCGGATTCTGCGCGGCAACACTCGCGAGACGGATTTAATCGCCCGGCACGGCGGCGAGGAATTCGTCGTCGTGCTGCCGGCCACCGATGCGGAAACGGCGCACAACATCTGCGAGCGCATCGTCATGGCGTTTCGCAACACGGGTCACGTGGTGGGTTCGCACAACGCCAAGGTCACGGTGTCCATCGGCTGTGCAACCCATGGCGGGCAAATTCAGTTCAGCAATTACAATGACTTCGTCAAGGCAGCCGACCAAGCTCTGTACACGGCGAAAACGCGCGGCCGCAATCGCTCGGTGCCCTTCGATCGGCAATTGTCCGAACCGGTTGCCCGCAGCGGCTAAAACACGCCGCACCGCGCCGCCTACCAAATTAAGTCGCGCCGTGCTCATCTTATGTCTTGATTCGATTTGAATTGCATCACAGTTCTGCAATCCTTTTTATTCATATCTGTCGCAATTTGGGAACATGGCTCCGTGGAAAACAACTAAGCATTGACAGCCGGCACTGGCTACATTTTTGAAGAGGCGGACAATGGCGAGCGGGCACAAAAGACGGGCAGACGACGACACGAGTTTCAGCTTCGCCGTGCTCGAGTTGCAGCAGGCAAAAGCTGCGCAAGCTCTGGCGCTCGATCCGGGCCCCAAGAAGGTCTCCTACAAAGAGCAGGGCTCCGATCCTTACAATTCTTCCGGCAGCTTTGACCGCAAAAAACACTGGGCCAAAGTAGGCAAGCGGTAGCGCCCGGCGAGCTAGCCGCCGGGCGAGGCAGTCGCTCCGCGGTGAGAGGTGCGAAATTCACTGTTCGGATACCAGCGCGGAAAGCGCCGGCTGTTCGCCAGCCGAAGTCCTACCTGGTAGTAAAGCGTGAGATCGACCACCGGACCGCCGACATCCCAGTCAGGGGAATATTGGTCGCTGGTCTGGCGATAGCGGCGCGCAAAGTAATCCTCGATCTGCGCCTTCCCCCACACCGGCCCTCGTGCCGCGCTGTCGATTCCGGCCTGCACATACAACGCCGGAACGCCCTTGCGCGCGAAGCTGTAGCTGTCGGCGCGGAAATACAAACCCAGCTGGGGACTCGGCTCCCCATGAGCTTCGCGTCCCTGCAGCAGCGCCTCGGCACGCGCCGTGTCCTCCAAATCCGTGTTGCCGAAACCGAGAATGCTGACATCGCGCGTTCGCCCGCCGTTGACCAAAGTGTCCACATTGATCACGGCTACGGTCTGCCGCAAAGACAGCAGCGGATTGTCGACGTAGTACTGCGAGCCCAGTAAATCGGGTTCGGCGGCCGTCGTGGCCAGAAACGCAATCGAGCGATCAGGCTTCGGGTCCGTGCGCACAAAGGATTGCGCCAGCACCAGCAAGCCGGCGACGCCGGTTGCATTATCAACCGCGCCATTGAAAATCTTGTGACCAGACCGGGCCTCGTCCACCCCCAACGAATCCCAATGGGCGGCGTACATGACGTATTCATGTCCTCTGCGCCCCGGCCAGAGCGCGATCACATTCTGCGAATTGAAGGCGCGAATCGCGTTGTGAATCGTCGCATCGACTCTGACGCCCATCGGCACGGCCTTGAATCCAGGATAGGCTGCAGCCACTGCCAATCGCGTGAAATCAAATCCCGCGGCGGCGAAAAGTGCGCGCGCGGCATCGTTTTGAATCCAGCCTTCGATGGCCGCGCGGCCGGCGTATCCATCCGCAGCCGCCAATTCAAATTGCGCGCCGCTCCAAGTGGCTTGAATCACATTCCAACCGTACCCCGTCGCGAGAGCATCATGAACGAGCAGCACGCCCTGTGCGCCCTGGCGGGCCGCCTCCTCCAGTTTGTAGGCAATGCGCCCGTACTCGCTCATCGCATTGCCCTTGAACACCGTGGGATCCTTGGACGCATAGCCCGGATCATTGGCCAAGACCACGACCGTCTTGCCATGAACGTCGAGGTTCGCGTAGTCATTCCACGAATATTCCGGCGCGACGATACCGTAGCCGACAAACACCAACTCGCTGCCCGACACCTGTATCTCAGGCACGGCGCGCTTGGTCCATATCACCACATCCTTGCCGAGAACCAGGTTGCGCGCGCCGCTTGGGGTGGTTGCGGATAATGTCGCATCGGCGCTCGCGGTGATTTGCACCAACGGCACCTGCTGAACATAGCTGTTGCCGTTGCCGGGCTTTAGGCCCAGCTTGTGAAACTTTTCGACCAGATAATTGACTGTCTTGTCCTCACCCGGCGTCCCGGGCTTGCGGCCCGAGAAATCATCCGAGGCCAGTACGCGGACGTGATCGGCAAAGTCAGTATCGTCAATGTCGGTGGAGGGCGGCGGTCCCTTGGGGTGCATCGTGCAACCCGGCAAGGCGAGCCCGGCGAACGCCAAAGCCACCATAAGGCGTTCAACTCGTCGCATAGAGTTACTCATTGTGCCGGTCAATTGCGGCGGGGCCAATACAACAGAACCACGATACCCAGGGAAATACCTGTGGCGAGATGTGCCCAGCCGCGCCACGGCCGCAGGCGCGCCTGCCCGAGGAAACTCCCGGCGCTGGCGGTGGTCAAAACTGCGAAGGCCACCAGGCTGCCCGCCAGTTGGGGCATTTCGCGCGACAAATCCGGGTGTTCGCCCCTCAGTACGAAGAACACCACCAGGACGGCGCCCAGGCCAAAAGTGATCGATGCGGCAGATCCTAAGACGATACCGATCAAAACCGTGAACGGACGCATATCCTCCGGCTCATATACACTTGCTAGGAGGCACGGGCTTCTCTAGCCTTGAAGGGACTGGGGAAGGAAGTTTACAGGAGAACGGCGACGGTGATGACTAAACGGCTTAACGCCACTCGTTCGCGATGGATTACCGGCATTGCCGTCTGCGCGAGCGCAGTGGGGCTTGCCGCCCTGTTGGGCGCTGCCATGACGCCGCCCGCCGCAGCGCCCGCCGCGGCGGCCACCGCCCTCGCACCCACCGAGCAGGAAAATTACGTTGCGCGCCGCGTGGCCGACATCGTCGCGCATGAGCACTACCGCAGGGCGCCGCTCGACGATCATCTTTCCAGCTTGATCCTCGACCGTTATCTCGATGCCATCGACGGCGCGAGAAGTTATTTCTTCGCGAGCGACATCGCGGAGTTCGAGAAGTACCGCTACGAACTCGACGATTCGATCAAGACCGGCGACGTCGAGCCGGCATTCGTCGTCTTCCGCCGCTATCAGCAGCGTAGCCGCGAGCGCATGGCCTACGCCATCGATCTGCTCAACAAGAAACCGGATTTCGAGGTCGACGAGTCGTTTAATTTCGACCGTGAAAAGGAGCCCTGGCCCGCCAACGCCGCGGAGATGAACGAGCTGTGGCGCAAGCGCGTCAAGAATGACGCCCTTTCGCTGGTGACGGCCGGCAAACAGTGGCCCGAAGTTGTCGATGTTCTGCGCAAGCGCTACGAGCACGTCGCAAAGCGCATGGATCAAAGCAAGCCCGACGATGTGTTCGAGGCATTCATGAATGCCTTCGTGCTGTCGTTGGATCCGCATTCGAATTATTTCTCGGCGCGCAACTCCGAGGAATACAACATTCAGATGAGTTTGAGCTACGAGGGCATCGGCGCCTCGCTGCAACTGACGGACGACTACGTGACGGTCATCGACGTCATCGCCGGCGGCCCGGCCGCCGTCAGCGGCAAGCTGGCCGCGAGCGATCGAATTACCGCCGTCGGCGAAGGCAAGAGCGGAGAGCTCACCGACGTGATCGGCTGGCGCTTGGACGACGTGGTGCAGAAGATTCGCGGTCCCGGCGGCACGCTGGTGCGATTGCAGCTGCTGCCGGCAGGGGCGGCCCCGGGCTCGGTGCAGAAAGTGGTCGACTTCACGCGCAACCGCGTGTCGCTCGAAGCCCAAGCTGCCCACAAGACCTTGCGCACGGTGGTGCGCAACGGCAAGGAAACCAAAGTTGGCGTCATTACGGTACCGAGCTTTTATCAAGACTACGATGCCAGCCGCGCCGGCGCCAAGGACTACCGCAGCACCACGCGCGACGTTCAGCGCCTGATCAGCGAGCTGCGCAAAGACGGCGCCGATGTTTTGATCATGGACTTGCGCGCCAATGGCGGCGGTTATTTGCCGGAAGCGGAATCGCTCACGGGTTTGTTCATCGATCGCGGACCCGTCGTGCAGCTTCGCGACACCACGGGGCATATCGAAGTGGATGATGATCCGAACCCGGCGATTTTCTACAGCGGCCCCATGATCGTACTGGTCGACCGCTTCAGCGCGTCGGCCTCCGAGATCTTCGCGGGCGCCATCCAGGATTACGGACGCGGGCTCATCGTCGGTCAACAGACCTATGGCAAGGGCACGGTGCAAAATGCACATCCGCTCAACTACACGATTTTCGGGCGCAAGCCGGAATTGGGGCAGCTGAATGTCACCATCGGCAAGTACTACCGGATTACCGGCGAGAGCACTCAGGATCGCGGCGTAACACCGGATATCCAGCTGCCCTCGCTCATCGATGCCAATGAAGTCGGCGAGAGCACCCGTGACCGTGCCCTGCCCTGGGATCACATCGAACCGGCAACCTTCCGGGTCGAAGGCGATTTGAAGCCGATTGCCGCAACTCTGGAAAAATTGCACGCCGATCGAACCGCCGGCAGCGCGGACTTCAAATACCTGAAGGAAGATATTGCGGCACTCGAAGCGATGCGCAGCCAGAAAACGCTTTCCTTGAATCTGAAGACCCGCGAAGCCGAACGCAAACGTCTGGAGAGCGAGCGGCTCGATCGTGAAAACGCATGGCGCGCGGCGCACGATGTCAAACCGGCCAAGTCGCTCGAAGAAATCAAGGACGACGCGACGGCGGGCATCTTGCTGGATGAGGCCTCGCAGATCGCCGCCGATCTCGTGGTCGTTTCAGCGCGCCGAAGCGCACCGACGCAGGCGCGGCGCAACGACCCCGCTGGTGCGCCCGCCGGTGCGGGACACCCGCTGACGCAGGACAACCATTAGGCCGGCAGGACAGCCGCTAGCGCAGCAGCAGGGTATATAGATCCCAGTAGTCCTCCGCCAGCACATTCCAGGTGTTGGCGGCAGCCGGCTTGGGCTTGTCGAATTCAACGTCAGTCACCGGCGGCGACAACGAATCGGCCGTAGGCACCGTGTCGGCGCTATTGCGGTATTCGCACGTGGCTCGCAAGCGCTCCAACTTCGCCCTGACCAAACCGGTGATCTGTTTCTGATTGGCCACCGCCAGCTGTGCTTTCTGCACACGCTGCATGTAGCTCTCGCAGTCCGCGCGCGTGCCGAAAGTCATCTCATGAACCCGCCGCGCCACGGCCTCCTTGGCGCGCGCCGCCAGGCCGAAAGCGTCCGCGTGTTCGCAGAGCAATTCAGCGTAGCCGATGATGGCAAGGTTGATGTTGCGCCGCGCCGCCAACGACAGCCCCGGGAATTCCAGTGAACCTTCGCCCTCGATCGCACTGAGCTCTGCGTGCAAGTCGCCGACCGCCTGATCGGCCACGACGAGCCGGCTGCGCAGCGCCTCCAACGACTTGAGCCGGCGACGGCGTCTGAAGTAATGCCAGAAGGCCGTCAAGCGTCCGATCTCCTGCTGCGCTTCGGCCAGCAGCCGGCGTTGCTCGTTCGCCGCGGCGCTGGCCGCTTGCAGACGCTGATCAGCATCGGCCAGCCGCTCGTTCTTCTCGCCCTCCACATCGGCTTTGTGCTTGGCAACCTCGCGCGCTTCCTGTTGACGCGTCAAGTCGGCGGCGAACGTGGAGAGCTGCTGATGGCAGATCTTCCACAGGGCGCGAAGCTGAAAGAACACCAGTGCGCCGAAACCGGTCTTCGGATCGCCCAGCAGGTCGCCGAGTGCATCCATCTGTTCCTGAATGCGGATGGTCGCGCCTTCCTGCTGCTTGAGCCGATCGCGCAGCAAGTGAAATTCGTCCTTGAGGTCGGCGTACGCCTTTTTGAGGCCGGCACGATTTTGGAACAGCTGCATCAGCCGCTCTTCGTCGGGACTCGCTGCGCCTCCCTCCGCGCCGCCTTTTAGAAACGTCAGCTTGTCGATCAAAGTCCCGCCTCATCCCATGACAACCGCAGGTCACCCGATACGAAGCCAATCTTCGCGGCTAGAAGTGATGTCCCCGCTCGGCACAATATTCCAACCATTTATTTAGCATCATGTTTCGGCCCCAGCGCTGATCCAGTTCACGCTTGAGTCCCGACTGCAGCTTGGCGAGTTGCGGATGGCGTTGAAACCCACGAAAGCTTCGCACCTCGGCCAGGCGGGCATCGTGGTACACGCATACCTCCAAATCCGGGTCGCGGAGCCGCGATGCCTCGAAATCGAACTCATATGTGAGCCGAAACACACTGGTGTAACGGCACAGTTCCAGCGGCGTGAGATACAGATCACAGTCCGTTGCAACCGTCGACACGCGCTGCGATTTGACCGAGCGAAGGTCGTCCACCAGCCAGCCCAAGCGCACGAAATTGCTTTCGTACAGCGTCATCAGGCCCACAAAGCTGCCAGGCCGCGCCCGCCATGATGTCTCGCACCATTGATCAGCTATCATGTGGGGACTATACCATGCAGCCTCGATTTTTCAGGGCCGCAATCGCCGCTCGAGACCCATGCGATCGAGAATCCTGGTAGATATTTCTTCGATCGAGACTTCGGTCGCATCGAGCACCGGCACGCCGTGCCGCTCGAACAAGGACTCCGCGGCCCGCACCTCGAACGCCACTTGCGCGGCTGATGAGTAGCGGCTGTCGGGCTTGCGTTCGTTGCGAATTTGCTGCAATCGATCGGGCCGGATCGTCAGACCGAATAATTTTCGCGGGTGCCCATCGAGTGCGCGGGGCATTTTCCGGGACTCCAGATCATCATCGGTAAGCGGATAATTCGCAGCGAAAACTCCATATTGCATGGCCAAATACAAACAGGTCGGCGTTTTGCCGGAACGCGACACGCCGACCAGAATAACATCGGCGCGCTCATAGTCGCGCACCACCGATCCATCATCATTCGCCAGCGCGAAATTCGTGGCATCGATGCGCGTCGCGTAAGCGTGCGTGTCAGCCATGCGATGAGTCCTACCTGCAGTATGGCTTGATTGCGTCTTGAGTTCGCCGGCGAGCGGTGCTAGGAACGGATCGAAAAAATCCAAGAAAAATCCGGTGCTGCCTCGGACCACATTGCGCACGTCCTCCTGCACCAGCGTGCTGAATACGACCGGGCGCATGCCCTCCTGCGCCGCGACCAGATCAATCTTTCGAACGGCCTCAATTGCCTTGTCAACGGTGGAGATAAATGGCACAGTCACTTGGCGAAATTCGATGCCATCGAACTGCGTCATGAGGCTGTGACCCATTGTTTCTGCGGTAATTCCCGTTTGGTCGGAAACGAAAAATACTGTTCGTTTAATCACGGTAACCTCATCGAGTCGGCGCTAGCGCCGTAAAGTGTTTCATTTAAACTACCGTCGGACAAGCCGTGCACCATGAAGCCTTACATCATTCCATTTGAAAAACTGAAAAATAAAGACGTCGAACTCGTCGGCGGCAAGAACGCTTCGATCGGCGAGATGATTTCCGGCTTGGCGAACCTCGGCGTTTCGGTGCCAGGCGGCTTTGCCACCACATCGCACGCTTATCGGGATTTCCTGGCGCAAGGCGGCCTGGACGAGCGCATCCGCAAGGTGCTCGCAGACCTGGATGTGGACGATGTGCAACGCCTTGCGGTGGTCGGAGAGCAAATTCGCGGCTGGATGCTGGCGACGCCGTTTCCCGAAAGATTGCAGACGGAAGCCCTGGATGCCTGGCGCAAGATGAAGGGCGACGCCGACGTCAAGGAGTTCGCCGTGGCGGTACGTTCCTCGGCAACGGCCGAGGATTTGCCGGAAGCTTCCTTCGCAGGCCAGCAGGAAACTTTCCTCAATGTGCGCGGCGAGGAACACTTGCTGAAGTCCATGCACGAAGTGTACGCCTCGCTGTTCAATGATCGGGCGATATCCTATCGGGTGCACAATAAATTCGATCATAGCGCCGTGGCGCTCTCCGTCGGCGTACAGCATATGGTGCGCAGCGACTTAGGGTCAGCCGGGGTCATGTTCACGCTCGATACGGATTCCGGTTTTCGCGACGTGGTGTTCATTACGTCCGCGTATGGATTGGGGGAAACGGTGGTGCAAGGCGCCGTCAACCCGGACGAATTCTATGTCTACAAGCCCGCGTTGCGCGCGGGTCGCCGCTCGGTCTTGCGAAAGAATCTCGGCGGCAAAGCGATCAAAATGATTTACGCCGATCCGGGCTCCAAGGAGCGGGTCCGTACCGTCGATGTGGCGAATGAGGACCGGCATCGCTTTTCATTGAGCGAGGCGGACATTACCGAACTGGCAAAGCAGGCGCTCATCATCGAAGAGCATTACGGCACGCCCATGGACATCGAATGGGGCAAGGATGGCAGCACTGGAAAGATCTACATCCTGCAGGCGCGCCCGGAAACCGTTCAAAGCCGCGCCGGCCGCACCATATTGCGCTTCACGCTGAAATCGCGCTCCAAGGTGCTCACCACCGGCCGCAGCATCGGACAACGCATCGGCGCGGGCCATGCGCGCATCATCAAGGACGCGAAGGAAATGTCCCGAGTCCGAGCCGGCGATGTCCTCGTGGCCGATATGACCGACCCGGACTGGGAACCGGTCATGAAACGGGCATCGGCGATCGTCACCAATCGGGGCGGGCGCACCTGTCACGCGGCCATCATCGCGCGCGAACTCGGGATACCGGCGGTCGTCGGCTGCGGCACCGCCACCAGCGACATCCGGGAAAATCAGGCCGTCACGGTTTCCTGCGCAGAAGGCGACGCAGGGTATGTCTACGACGGCATGCTGGAATTCGACCAGCGCAGCATCGAAATGGACGCGATGCCGGAGATTCCCGTCAAAATCACCATGAATGTCGGGAATCCGGATCGTGCTTTCGATTTCGCGGGCATTCCCCACAGAGGCGTCGGACTGGCGCGTCTCGAATTCATCATCAATCGCATGATCGGCGTCCACCCGCGCGCGCTGCTGGAATTCGACAAGCAGAGCGCGGAAATCAAGGACAGCATCAGGAAGCAGATCGCAGGCTATGACGGCCCCGTCAGTTTCTACGTCGACAAGCTCAGCGAAGGCATCGCGCAGATCGCAGCCGCGTTCGCGCCGGAACCGGTGATCGTGCGCCTGTCGGATTTCAAGTCCAACGAATATGCGAATTTGATCGGCGGCAAGAATTACGAGCCGCACGAGGAAAATCCTATGCTGGGTTTTCGCGGCGCGTCGCGCTACATCGACAAGGTATTTCGGCCCTGCTTCGAACTCGAGTGCCGGGCGCTCAAACGGGTGCGCGATGAAATGGGACTGACCAATGTGCAGGTCATGGTGCCCTTCGTGCGGACACTCAGTGAGGCCAAGGCGGTGACGCAGCTTCTGACCGAGAACGGCTTGAAACGCGGCGAAAACGGTTTGAAGCACATCATGATGTGCGAACTGCCGACCAACGCCCTGCTCGCCGATAGATATCTCGAGTATTTCGACGGCATGTCGATCGGCTCGAATGACATGACGCAGCTGTGTCTCGGATTGGACCGCGACTCCAGCGTCGTGGCGAAATCCTTCGATGAGCGCGATGATGCGGTCAAATCACTGATGTCCATGGCCATTAAAGCCTGCAAAGCGCAGGGCAAGTATGTCGGTATTTGCGGTCAAGGTCCTTCGGATCATCCCGAACTCGCACGTTGGCTGGTCGAACAAGGAATCGACAGCCTATCCTTGAATCCGGATACCGTGGTCGAGACCTGGATGTTCCTCGCAAGCTAGGACGGGTGCGACGCATGCGTCGCACGGGTGACCCAGGACGGTCACCCCGGGCTTGCGCGGAGCAGGGACTGCGCAGCGCAATGCGCATCGACCCCGTTAGATTCGGCGCGAAGCGCCTAGAGAGGCCGCAACAGCCGCTCGCGATAGTATTGCAGCTCGCGAATCGAGTCGCGTACATCCTCGAGCGCGAGATGACTCGAGATCTTGCGAAAGCCCTCGGCGACATTCGGTGCCCAGCGCAGCGCCAACTCTTTGAGGGTGCTCACATCGAGGTTTCGATAATGGAAAAACGCCTCCAACGACGGCATGTGGCGCGCCAGAAAGCGCCGGTCCTGGCAGATGCTGTTGCCGCACATCGGTGAACGCTTGGGTTCCACCCAGGCTTCGAGAAAATCCAGCGTGCGGCGTTCCGCGGTCGGCGCATCGATGTCGCTGGCCAAAACGCGGGCGGCCAATCCGGAACGGCCATGTTGATTCCTGTTCCAATCATCCATGGCGTTCAAAGTCGACTCGCTCTGGTGCACGGCGAGCACCGGCCCTTCGGCAAGCACGTTGAGGTGTTTGTCGGTTACGATCGTCGCTATCTCGATGATCAGGTCGGAATCGGGCTTGAGGCCCGTCATTTCTAAATCGATCCAAATGAGATTTTCAGGGGATTTCATGGTGTTTAGCGCAAATAATCCGTCATGGTAGCAGGCGGCACCGGCACCGTCCTTGCGAGTTTCGGCCGAGGCGTGCTGGTCCAGACGAGCGAGGGTCTGGTGCGCTGTGGGCTCAAGGGGCGCAAATTGCGCGTGGTGTGCGGCGACCGGGTTACCTGGGGTTATCCGCCTTCCGCCGATGGGCCGTCGGTGGAGTTCATCGAGCCGCGCCGCAATCTCATCGAGCGCATCGATTCACGCGGGCGGCCCGAACCGGTCGCCGCCAATATCGACAAACTCGCGATTGTCGTGGCGCCCGAGCCTACCCCCGACTGGTTCCTGGTGGACCGCTACTGGGCCGGCGCTGTGCTCAAGGATTTGGAGGCACTGATCATCGTGAATAAAAAGGATCTCGGCACCGATGACATCGAACCGCAACTCGGCGAATACCGAAAATTGAACCTGAAGTGCATCGAAGTGAGCTGCCAATCGGGCGACGGCATTGCCGATCTCGAGCGCCTGCTCAGCGGCAGCGTAAGTTTGCTGGTCGGCCAATCCGGCGTCGGCAAATCATCCCTGGTCAACGCCCTCGCGCCCGAAGCAGCAGCGCAGACCGCCGAATTGACCCGCGATGCCGAGGGGCGGCACACCACCACCACCGCTCGTTGGTATCAGCTCGACCCGGCCTCCGCCATCATCGATGCTCCGGGAGTCCGCGACTTCGCACCGCCCGCCCACCTGGTGCGCGCGGCGGAACGCGGTTTTGTCGAGGTCCACGAGCGCAGCGTGCAGTGTCGATTCAAGGATTGCCGGCATATGCAAGAGCCCGGCTGCGCGGTGCGCACGGCCGTGATCAATCAACAAATCTCGACGCGCCGCTACGAAAGCTATCGACGGCTATTTCGGCTGTACGAGAAATTGGCGAGCTAAGAGGTTCGATGCCGATCGGCGAGCGGTTCACGAAACGACGGTGCGTCCGGCCAACGCATGCGCGAGCGTGCCGCCGTCGACATATTCCAGCTCGCCGCCGACCGGGACGCCATGCGCAATGCGCGATGCCTTGATTCCCAATCGCAGCGCCAGCTCGCCCAGATAGTGGGCCGTGGCCTCCCCTTCGGCCGTGGGGTTCGTCGCCAGAATCACTTCGCGAACCTCGCCGCCTCGCAGCAGCTGCTCGAATTCGTCCAGTCCCAGTTCAGCCGGCCCCACGCCATCGAGCGGCGACAAATGCCCCATGAGCACGAAATAGCGCCCTCGAAATCCGCCCGACTGCTCGATGGCGACGACATCCGCGGGCGACTCGACGACGCAGAGCTGCGCCAGATCGCGCTGCGTGGACGCGCAAATCGTGCAGAGCTCGCTTTCCGTCAGCATGCGGCAGCGCTTGCAGTGGCCCACCTGCTGCAGCGCCTCCGCCAACGCCTGGCTCAAGGTTCTGCCGCCATCACGGTCCCGCTCGAGCAGGTAGAACGCCATGCGCTGCGCCGATTTCGGACCGACGCCCGGCAAGCATCGCAGCGAATCGATCAGGCGCGCTAGTGTCGGCGTGTATTTCATCTGGAGCTCGGACCCTAAAACGGCAGTTTCATGCCCGGCGGAAGATTGAGGCCGGACATGAGGCCGGAATATTTTTCCTGAGTGCGCGCGGCAATTTTGCGAACCGCGTCCGTGATGGCCGCGGCCAACAGGTCCTCGAGCATGTCCTTGTCCTCGCCGAGCAACTTCGGCTCGATCAGAACCTTCTTCGCCTCGTGCCGGCCATTCAATGTCACCTTGACCATGCCCGCGCCGGATTCTCCGGTGACTTCGATTTCGGCCAATTCGGCCTGCGCTTTCTGCATCGTCTCCTGCATTTGCTGCGCCTGACGCATGAGATTTCCTAATCCGCCTTTCATCATAGTCGGACCTCCGTAATCAGTTGGTTGGTTTGACCGAGGATACATCCACATCGGCGCCGAAGCGCTCGCGCAGCCCCTTGACAGCCGGGTCCGACTCGAACGCGCTTGCGGCGCGCGCGACCCGATCCTGTTCCGCCTGGACGCGCTGGCGTGCCGGCGAGTTCAACGCGGAGCCTGCCGTCTCGAACGCGACGCGTATTTCCCGCCCAAGATATTTGGACAGCCCTTGCACCAGTTTCTCCTCGATAGGACGCGTGCGCCGATCCGAGGCGGCCTGATCGAGTTTCAGGGTCAGCAGGTTGTTCTCGAAACTGGCAGGGACGCAATTCAGCGCAAGCTGGCGCACCATCGCGCTCAAACCGGCGGCCTCCACCACCGCGGGCCAATTGGCGGCATCGATACTGGTCATCCGCGCCTCGAGCGCGGATGCACCCGGCACCGAAGAGCCGGCTGCCGAAGGGCCGGCCGCCGATGCGCCCGCCGACGGCGAATCAAGGGCGGCGACCGTGGTAGGCCGCCCCGCTCTGACAGGCTGAGCGGCAATTTCCGGCCGAAACGCCAGCATTCGCAGCAATGTCATTTCGAAACCGATGCGCGGCTCCGGCGCCATGTTCAAATCGCGGCGACCGCCGAGAGCAATCTGATAGTAAAGCTGCGCATCTTCGGGGGATATCGCCACGGCGAGCTTGCCCAAAAGTGCGGAATCGAATTCCTCGTCCATCTGCGCGGCTTCGGGCACGATTTGCACGATGGCTATGCGCTG